>JAHDBW010000001.1:0-13278 GCA_020630175.1 Anaerolineales bacterium | reverse complement strand
CACTTTTTAGTTCTTGCGCAAGCGCTTCAACAACAGTTTGCTGTGTGTTCATAATGAATTTATATCTCTTGTCAACTTAGTACTTGGAATTAGTTGTAGCGAATTAAGAAAGCATCACTTTATGCAAAAGATAGATGATAGATGCCGCGCTTCGCGCTCGAAGATAGAAAATACATACTGCGTGCTAACTATGCTTCAAAGCTTGACACGCATCTCTATCCGCTAACGTCTATCCACTATCTCATTGATCCATTTCAACCAGATAGATTGGCATGCCGCCGATCATACAAGGGTCATTTGTACAGGGCGAGGCTGGCAATTCAAGATGATAATTTCCACGGTAGGCAACAAGCCAGTCAGCTTTGCCAAAGGCGTCAATGCGTTTCGCGAAGCGGTGTCGCCGCGGAATTTCAATTTGCAAATCTTCTTCACCAGCCGCCCAGACAATGTGGGTCACCCGATCTGGTTGGCGCACTTCGACCCACCAATAGGGATCAGCCCGATGCACAATTGCACTTTCGGCATCAGCCAGCACGCGCGTGGCAACCGATAGCGTTTGCAAGGCTGGACGTGGCGGCCCATTGCGGCGCACAAGTCCAAACGGCTCCGGATCAGCGCCGAATTCTGGGTCAAGCAAGGTGTAAATTGATGTGCGTTCAACATCAGCGGCAATCGTCAGTGCCAGCATTTGCGGAATATACGCGGCTTGATCTTCTAGTGAGACCAAAAACGTTGGATCTTCAACTGGATAATAGGGATCAAGCGATGGCGCAGCGTTTGTTTCAACGAGCCACAATGGCTGGTCTAAACCACGGTCGCGCATATAGGCAACATAATCGGTCAGTAACTGATAATTTGCCGCTGGATTGAAATAGAAGTGATAGGTCAGCGAATCAAAGTAATAGTTATTGGCAGCCGCTTCAGGAAAATCACTATCGTAGGTATCTAGCAGGCGCATGAGGTAGGGTTCACGCCCAAAGTTGGCGTCCCAGTAATGTGAGAAGCCCGGCAAATGGATCTCGTTGTTTGGATCAACCTCTTTTGCCACGAGATAGGAAACTTTTTGCAACTGCGCAAAATCAGCTTCACTGCCCACCCAGCTGCGTGCGGGGTGGCCTTCTTGCCAAATTTCAGGCTCGTTCCAAATGATCCAATGTGTGATTTGCCCTTTATAGCGCGTGGTGGCCGTACGCACCCAAGTCGCCCACAGGTTATTGGGATCGTTATGGTCTAGCCAAAGACCTTTGGGTAATCCTGCTTCATCACGTGCCCAAACTGGCGTAGCGATGAGCAAGCCCAAGATATCGCGGCCCGCGTCGACTGAAGCAGTTACGTCAGAATCATAGACTTCATCTTCAATCCATTGCTCAGCGTTATCAGGCTGAATCCAAGCCCAGTGGAAGCGCATGCGTTCCCACGCTGACCCGGCTTGCCGCGCAATTTTCGGCGCTTGATACGATTCAACAATGCCAAACCGGCTGTCTGGCGTGGCAGGCACCGGTGGCACAATTGCCGGTGTTGCCAATACTGGCCAGATCAACACGGCCAATAGAATTACAAGCCAACGGCGCATACGTTTCGTCTTCAGGTTAGTCTCGTCCTGCTTGTTCGGTGATATGCGCCAACCCACTTTGATTAGTGGCTGCCGTAAGATCAGTTTCAGATAGGCGCCAGCCCCAGTTTCCGGCCGGTTTGCCGGGAAAATTCATGCGGGACTGCGTGTCTAAGTTGAGCACGTCTTGCATGGGTGCTAAGGTCATTACCGCTTTGGAATTCCAAATGGCTTTCATAAAGTCCCACGCCACATCAGCGCCATTTACATTGAAATAGTTACGATAGTTTGCCCGTTCGCTTTCTAAACTGCTTGTTTCATACCAGCCGCGACTCGTATCATTGTCATGCGTGCCGCTGTAGGCCACACAATTTTCCGGATACATATGCGGTAAGAAGGCGTCATCAGCATCGCCACCGAATGCAAATTGCAGAATTTTCATGCCCGGCAGTTCAAAATGATCACGCAAAGCAATCACGCCCGGTGTCACGAGGCCCAAATCTTCCGCAATAATTGGCAAGTCACCTAGAGCCGCGTTGATGGCATCAAACAGACCTTCACGGGGTCCGGCGCGCCATTCGCCAATTTCCGCCGTTTCAGATGTGGCGGGAACTGCCCAATATTCATCAAAGCCCCGGAAGTGATCGATACGGATCATGTCAACCGTTTCAAGCGTGGCTTGAATGCGTTTGATCCACCATGCGTAATTTTCAGCAGCGTGCGCGTCCCAATCGTAAAGCGGATTGCCCCACAATTGGCCGGTCGGGCTGAAATAGTCTGGCGGCACACCAGCGACAGCAGTCGGTTGACCGTTGGCTTGTAATTGAAACAGTTCCGGGCGTTGCCAAACGTCGGCGCTGTCATAGGCCACAAAGATTGGAATATCGCCGATGATTTTTAGACCGACATCATGCGCTGCAGTTTTGACAGCGTTCCACTGGCGGAAGAATAGCCACTGGCGAAACTGTTGCGCTTCGACCTGTGTTTTGAGCCGCTGATGGGCAGCCGCTAAGGCTTGCGGCTCACGCGCCACTAAGTCTGCTGACCAAGTGCTCCACACTGCGCCGTCATGCTCCTCTTTGAGGGCCATAAACAAGGCAAAGTCAGTTAGCCACTCGGCTTGTGCTTCACAGAAAGCGGCAAACTCAGCTTTGATTTTGCGCTTGCGGCTGCTTTTGAAGTTTGCATACGCGCGGTCTAAGAGCTGTAGCTTGTACCAAATTGCCCAGCCATAATCGACAGTGTCGGTTGGGAAGTCTGGCAAATCGGCAACGTCTGCGGTTGTCAATAAGCCTTCTTTTAGTAGAAGCTCTGGACTTACTAAATAGAAGTTACCCGCAAAGGCAGAGAAACTTTGATACGGCGAATCACCATAGCCTGTTGGCCCAAGCGGCAAAATTTGCCACAGCTTTTGCTTGGCTCCTTTTAAGTAGTTAATCCAATCATAGGCAGACTGCCCAAGGTCACCAATGCCATATTTGTTTGGCAGTGACGTTGGATGCAGGATGATGCCGCTTGCGCGTTCAAAGTTTGTCAAAGTAAATTGCTCCAAAATAATGCGTTCGCACCCGGAGTTTGTCGAAGGGTACGAACGCACTACAAAATAATATTCACAGATTATAAACGGACGGACGCACCCCGCTCAACCAACCTATCTGAACGGATTTCTTGAAGTTGGTTATAATTTCGCGCATGAGCCAATGGCGACGTATTTTATTATTTCTTGGTGTAATCGCACTCTCTTTTATTGCCTATACGCAATTTTTAGCGAATGCAGAGGCACTTACCGGCGAACAAAACCGTTTTTCGCAAGTTCGCGGCATGTTGCAGCTTTCTAGTGATGTGTTGCGACCGCGCCCTAATCTAGCGGCGGACGCAAATATTCAGCATGTGGATATTAGCCCGTACGGTGTCAACACGTTCTTAGAACAAGAAGTGGAAGCCGAAAACATCGACCGCCAGTTACAGTTGATCAATGAGGCTGGCTTTGTCTGGATTCGGCAAGAAATGCCGTGGTTTGATGTAGAAGTGCATGCCAAGAATGATTTTCTCGATTATCGCAACGAAGCCACAATTGGCGTCCGCGAAAGCTGGGAAAAGTTCGACATTATGGTCGATCTCGCTGAAAAGCACGAAATTCAAATCGTGGCGCGGCTTTCATCTCCACCGGACTGGTCACGCGCCGATGGCAATGCCCGCGGCGGCTTTGCCCCACCAGATGATTTTCAGGACTTTGCTGATTATGCAGCGCTGATGGCAGAGCGCTATCAGGGACGCATCAATCATTTCCAAATTTGGAACGAACCTAACATTTATCCAGAATGGGGTGAGCAAGACGTAGACCCAGAAGCATACGCTGAGCTCTTGTGCGCCGCCCACGATGCGATTAAGGCCGTCAATCCAGAGGCGGTTGTTTTGGCAGGTGCGCTTTCGCCCACTATCGAACTCAATGGTCGCAATATGAATGAGTTCATTTATCTAGACCGCATGTATCGCGCTGGCGTCTCTGACTGCTTTGATGTGATGTCGGTTCAAGGTTATGGGCTCTGGTCTGGGCCAGAAGACCACCGTGGCAATCCATTTATCATCAACATTTCACGCAACCGCTATATTCGCGACATGATGGTAAGCCATGGCGATGAAGAAAAGCCGATTTGGATTTCTGAAATGAATTGGAACGCGGTGCCGCCAGAAAGCGGTTTGCCGCCGAACTACGGTGTTGTTTCATTAGAGACGCAAGCTGAATTTGCACCGCGTGCTTATGAACGCATGGAAGAAGACTGGCCGTGGGTTGGGATGATGCACTTTTGGTTCTTCCGCCGCGCTAGCGATGCTGAAAAGAATCAAACTTGGTATTACTTCCGCATGGTCGATCCAGACTGGACCCTGATGCCGGTTTACCATTCCATGAAAGATTACATTCAGGGCCAGAATTCCCAATAACTCGTCTGAAATGACGTCCTCAAAATCCGTCTGGCAGCGACTTTGGCCTGTCATTCTTATCATCCTGATTGGCACTGGGCTACGGTTTTACCGACTCGATTTCCAGTCACTTTGGAATGATGAAGGCAATTCAGTTCGCTTGGCAGAACGATCGCTTGCGCTGATTATTGCTGGCGCTGGCGGCGATATTCACCCCCCTGGTTACTACATTCTGCTCTCATTTTGGCGCAGTTTGGTCGGGCAATCGGCCTTTGCAATGCGGGCGTTTAGCGCCTTTGCAGGGGTACTGCTCATCGCGGTAACGGCGCAAATCGGCAAGCGTCAGGCGGGCTGGCTCGCTGGACTATTTGTTGCTGTCAATCCACTGCTGATTTATTACAGCCAAGAAATGCGCATGTACGCGCTAGAAGCGTTGTGGGCAGGCTTACTTTTGTGGGTCACCGCGCGCTGGTGGCAAACTGGCAGACGGCAGTACTTAGTGCTGAGCTGTGTCTTCACTGTTGCCGGGCTTTACACGCACTATTCTTTTCCATTTGTGCTGGCCGCGATCAATCTCATTGCCCTTATTGCATGGGGCAGCGGCTCTAGACAAGTACTACAGCTTGGCAAATGGATTGGCGCTCAGTTCATTGCCCTGCTCTGCTTCTTACCATGGTTGCCAATCGCCTTGCGCCAAATCACAACTTGGCCAAGCAGTGGCGCACAAGCTGCCTTCACAGACGCCTTCATTGGCACTGGCCGCTGGCTCAGCACAGGCGATTTTTTCTACGGCCACGCCGCGTGGCTAATACTCAGCCTTATTACTTTGGGATTGGGGCTCAGCGCTTGGCGAAAAAGCTGGATTTATGCGTTGGCGTTTGGCGTGCCTTGTGCACTCATGTTGGGTCTGGGGTTATTCCAACCGTTATTTGCAAAATTCTTAGTTGTTGCCGTGCCCGGATTTGCGTTGACGCAGGCAATTGGCCTTTCCACACTAGCTCAGCGCCGCACGCAACGCTGGCTCATCCCCATTGGGATTTTGTGTACGCTTGCATTGACGCCAAGTGCGCTGCGAAATTTGTACTTTGACCCGGCCACGTTTCGCGATGATTATCAAGGCATGGCCGCGATCATTAGCGAAAGCACCGATCCAGCGCCCGCTGTCATCTTGAACGCCCCAAACCAATGGGAAGTGTTTACGTATTACTATCCAGATGGGCCAACTGTTTACCCAGTAGCCAAGCAGCGCCCATTAGATTTTGACCAAGAATTTGCGCAACTGCAATCCATTGCCGCGCAGCATAAGACAATCTATGCCCTGCTTTGGGGTGAAACCGCCGCCGACCCAGAGCGCAAGTTAGAAGACTGGCTCAATCGGAACACCTTCAAAGTGAGTGACAACTGGCACGGCAACGTGCGCTTGGTGCAATACATTGTGGAAGATGCAGCGTCATTATTAGCTAACTACGGCCAAACGCCTGAACACAACTTCAATCAACAAGTTGCTTTACAACAATCTGCATTTGCTGCCACGCAATACAAAGCAGGTGACAGCGTACCGATTGTTTTAGAGTGGCAAGCACAGGCAGATATTCAAAATCGCCTCAAGCTATTTATCCACGTATATAGCGACCCCAATACGCCGCCCGTTGCCCAGCTAGACACCGAACCTCTGGGTGGCCTGCGCCCAACTGACACGTGGCAACCCAATGAAATCCTCATTGATCAATATGCCGTTCAGCTTCCAACAGACCTCGCCCCCGGCACCTATACCCTCGCCATTGGCTGGTACAACCCACAGGATGGTCAGCGTCTTGCAACCTCTTCTGGAGATCGGCTTGAACTGACTGCGCTTCAAGTCACGCACTAACCGGCAGTTACTAACTTAGATCCAACAGACTAACAATCTAACGCTAATCTAAAGACTCTCGGGTGCGAATAGTGATAAGGTAAAACTAGGCGATTTCACTCGTTGGTATGACTATTTGCGCAAATTTACTGCGTCAACACCGTCATATTCGATACGCTAAGGATGGCGTACTAGAAATTTTTCTTTAAGTAAGATGCTTTCAAATAGACTCAAACTCTCTAACCCTAGCTGGCGATTATTGATCGTTGCAGGTTTTGCGGTGCTCACCACACTGGCCTGTAATACGCTAGACACACTCAATACAGCAATCCAACAGCAAGACCCCAGCGCCCCTGTTGCCCAGCAAGATGCTGCGCCAGCACAAAGCACCAGTCAAGAAGCGGTTGAACTGATCAATCAAGGGTATGCGCAATATTCTGAAGGCAATTACGCCCAATCGATTGCGTTTTTCTCGCTGGCCTTAGAGGCCGATCCGCTAAGTGCACAGGCTTACTATGGGCTGGGCGCCGCGCAGTACAGCAACGGCGATCTGCAAGAAGCCGCCAATGCGTTTACGTTAGCCATCAATAATGGGTTTGATCCACCAAGCTGGCCGTTCCAAAGCCGGGGTCGAATTTTATACGATGTCAAAAATTATGAGCTCGCTCTGGCAGACTTCAATCAAGCCATCGCGCTAGACCCCGAAGACGCCAATGCTTACTACAATCGCGGTCGGGTTTACAATGCCCAAGCCGATTATTTAACCGCAATTTCAGATTTCAACACCGCAATTTCACTGAATGGCGAAACCGCAAGCTACTACCAAGAACGCGCAAATTCTTATCGTGAACTTGGGGATTGGGAGTTGGCACTTTCTGATTATTCAATGGCTATTGATCGCAATCCAAATGCCGCCACTGGCTACTCTGACCGCGGCCTAGCCTATTTCAAACTGGCGCAATATCCAGAAGCCGCCACTGATTTTTCGACAGCAATTCAGCTCGACAATTCCCTAACAGACGCCTACTACTATTTAGGTGCCTCACAGCTTGAACTCAACCGCTATTCACAGGCGCTAGGCAACTTTGAAGAGGCCATCGAGCGCGGCTATGAACCGTCAATTGACGCCATTGCCGGACGCGGCGTTGCCAATGAAAAGCTAGGCAATGATGGGAACGCCGTCGCAGACCTCACCGCAGCGATTGACGCTGGGCTGGCAACCGGCGAAACCTATCTGGCCCGTGGCAACCTCAACATCGCCGCTGGCAATTATATTGACGCGATTATTGATCTAGATAAAGCCGCTTTAGAGCTGCCAGAAAATCCTGACGTTTACTTGGCCCGCGCGGTGGCGTTCCAAGAGATGAATGAACTCAGTGCAGCCATTGCAAATTACGATCTTGCCTTAGATCTAGACCCAAACAATAACACCGCGCTTTACAATCGTGGCCTGGCACACCGTGGCCAAGGTAACGCGCTGCAAGCCATCACAGATTTCACGGCAGTCATCGAAGCCGATCCATCTAACCCAAATGGCTACTTTAGCCGTGGGAATGCCTACCAAAGCCAAGGCCAAGCGGACTTAGCGCTGCAAGACTTTACAATGGCGATCGACAAAGGCTTTGGCCGCCCTAGCCTAGCCTACGTCAGCCGTGGCAACTTATACTTCAATCAAGAGCAGTTTACAGAAGCGATTGCCGATTTTGATGCAGCAATCGCCCTTGAGCCAAATTACGCACTGGCTTACTTTGGCCGCGGTAACGCCCACACCAAACTCGGCAACACAGAAGCCGCCCAAGCAGACTTACAACAATACGGTCAGCTTGCTGCCAATTCTGGCGATGTTGGTTCACTTCTAAATCTAGGTATCGCCTATCGTAACAGTGGCGATTTAGACAACGCGCTCAATCAGTTCACGCAAATTTTGCAGTCTGACCCGGCCAATACAAAAGCGCTGTCGCAACGCGGCAACACGTATCTAGACTTACAGCGGTATACCGATGCCATTACTGACTTTGACACGCTCATTGCCGCCGACCCTAGTAACGCCAATGCTTTTGGGGGCCGTGGCGCTGCTAAGCTCAAGCAAAACGATAATCAAGGCGCACTAGAAGACTTCAACCGGGCAATTGAATTAGGATACGCTCCCATTGCTTGGGCCTATAACAGCCGAGGCACTGTTTACAGCGAATTACGCGAATCTGAGTTGGCAATTGCAGACTTTACAGAGGCCATTCAGGCCGATGCCACCTACGCCGTGGCCTACTACAACCGTGGATTAGCGCATCAAACGCTCGATTTACGCAGTGAGGCCATAGCGGACTACAATCGCTATCTTGAGTTAGAAACAGACCCGGACCTTATATCTCAGGCCGAAACACGCATCGCAGAAGTTGAAAGCGCTACAGGCGGGTAAGTAACTAGTACGCATATCATATAAACAAACTAAAAACCAACGTTTCTCCTATTGCAAGGAAACAAGCAAGGGTGCTATAGTGTTTTCAACGTCCGCGTGGCGTGCAGTAAAGTTAATCACGCCCAATCTTCAGTTTTTTTAGAGGCTGGGCTAGTGCAAGTTCTACTCGTTGTCGCATTCAAGTAAACATCGCACTTAATGGTAATTACATTCTCAGGAGTTTTTTCGTGTCTAAGAAAGTTGTTTGTATCGAAGACGATCCCGATATTCTTGATCTACTCACCTTGGTGCTAGACGATCCAGAATACACAATGGTGCCTGTTTTGGGTGGGGAAGATGGCTTCACCACAATCCAAGAAACCCAACCTGACCTCATCGTGATGGACTTGTTGATGCCCAAAGTTACTGGGTGGGACATTTTCCGCAAAATGCAAGAAGACGATTCACTGCGCGACACGCCAGTGATTGTTGTGAGTGCATGTCATGAAAAGGTCAATTCTGCGCTAGGTATTGACGATAGCATCAAAGCTACAGCCTACATTTCTAAGCCGTTTTCACCGCTAGAAGTTCGGGCAACTGTAGATCGTGCGTTAGGTCTAATCCACTAGCAGCACCTTTATTTTCAAAAGAAAAAGCCACGCATCATGCGTGGCTTTTTTGATTCTCGGTCAGCAGATTATGGTTGCTTTTGGACGGCATACGGTGGCGGTGGATTTGTTTTCCGCATGCGCAAGCCAGCCGGATAGCCAATCATTTTTGCGACATCGCCCACTACTCTAATCACTGGAATCCAGAATAGTGCTTGCAAATACTCCGGCCAACTTAGCGCTTGGCCTTGATTGCGGAGCCGCCGAATTGGCGTCCGCACGTAGGCATACATGACCACGAGGCTCGGAATTAGAAACGTCCAATGTACGCCAAAAATCAGCAACAGCCCTACCGGCACGCCAACAAAATATGTGCCATACCGAATGAGATGCCGCAACGGAATCAGCCCGCCATGCCCATCACCAGTGGCGTAGTTGTAATACTGCTTGTAATACGCCTTGAGCGTGACACGCGGTTGAAAGTGCGCGATTGCACGCGGTGCCCAGCCAAATGCGCCGAACGCATCGCGAATGCGCAAGTCGTATAAAACGTCTTCGCCAAAGGCCAACCACTCAGGGTAGCCCCCCACTGCCTGCCAAGCCTGCTTCGTAAAAGCCACAGAGCGGCTGCTCGGCACAAACGTTTCTGGATTGATGTCTGTCACTTCGGGCAGTACCGTTGCCCCCATTGCCACTTCAAACGGCCCGTCTACATCAGGCGCAAAGAAACCGGCCACCATGGCTGGATTTTGACTGTTGTTGCTGCCATCTGTAAACCCAGCTAACAAGGTTTCAAGCCAGTCTGGTTCAAGCCAGACGCCAGCATCAGTTGCGGCAATTACATCGTATTGCGCAGCGGCAATTGCCACATTGCGCCCTTTGGAGATGTTTGCGCCGGGACTGCTCACAATGCGAATCGGCAAGCGATCGGCATAGCTTTCAATTTCAGCTAGCGTGGTATCCGTAGAGCCGCCATCACAGACCACAATTTCGTCTGGCTGCCGCGTTTGAATAAGCAGCGAGTCAAATAGTCGTCTAACGTGTGGCCCTTCATTGAGGACGGTCATAATCAGAGAAACGTTCATCGGCGAAATTATACGCGAGAGTGTTGGCTGCGTGGCATTGAACACTGTACAGGTCGTGTATGATCAAATGTTGTGAGGGGATGTTTACTTGGCCGGAACTAAGGTGATGCCTTTGACATTGGCCAGCAGAAATAAAAACGCCAAGGTTAGCATCCATCTCAGAGCGACCACCTTGGTCGCGGCGTTCAACCCTGTAACAATGCGATAGAAAGCGTTGCTGTTTACTTCGTCGGAACCAAGGTGGTTCCTTTGGAACCTGATAATCAATCCGATTATGCAGTGTCACAACATTTGATCGCACACCACTGCAATCGCCATCTAATTTAGAAAAGCGTCGCAAACTAGCTAGTTTCCCCCAACATCGCATGCACCACCTCAGATATAATCTAACTAATGAGTAAAACGATTGAAGTAAAACTAACGGATTGGGGCTATGGCCCTGCGCCTTTTGGCCGTATTCCAGCAGCTAATGGCAAGAGCCAATTGGTCTTTGTGGTTGGCACCTTAGATGGCGATACTGTGCAAGCACAAGTTGCGGGCGCAAGCGGCACCGCCTTATGGGCGCGTCCGGCGATTTACCTAACTTCAGCACCGGAACGCCAAAAACGCACCTGCGCTGGCGTTGGCAAATGCGCCTGCAGTTTTCAACATATCACCTATGCTAAGCAGTTAGAGATCAAGCGTAACGTTTTACAAAATCACTTAGAACGCTTCGGGCCAAGTGATTTTCCGGCACCGATCATTATTGAAACTGCTGCCCCCGATAACTTGCAACGCAATCGCATCCACTTACAACCTGATGAAGATCGTAAATTGCGCGTTCCGGCCCCGCATATGGAGCTTGCTGAGACCTTCGGTGGTTGTAATCACATTTCAGAAAGCCTGCAAAGCTTGTTGACCCAAATTCAATTTGGCGAAGAAGAAGAGGATGTCACTTCCATTGATATCAGCATCAATGCGCAAGACGATATTCTGTTTGCCATTCGCACCGCCTCCGGGCTTATTCCAGAGATTGGCTTTGACTTAGCGCTCAATGCTGCTTTTCTAAAACCAGATGGCAGTTACGTACCGCTGTCTGGCAACGCCTACTTATGGCAAGCGCTTGGCGACCGCGTGTTGATGATCCCCGCTGGTGCGCCCTATCCCGAATGGGATGTCGCTGCGTTAGCGCTGTGCAATGCGCTCAATAAAAAGATCCAAACTAGCACATCACTCTTAACAATCAACGCCGGATCTGCTTGGCTTTTAGCGTCATTAGATGCGGTGGAAAAACGTAATGTTGTCATCGAAACCAACGACGCCTTCGTTGAAGCCATTGCCACCAATCTAGATCACTTGAAAGACGCTGATTTGTATCAGGACGCAGTGCCAGCAGCGCTAGATCATTTGAAATCCACCAAGACAAGCTTTGAGACCGTGCTTTTTCAAAGTGCAGGCCGCAAAATCGATGCCGCAGTTGCCAAGCAACTCAAGCGCGTCACAGCGCAACAGCTCATCCTGATTGGTAACACGCCCATTAGCATGGCCAAAGACTTAGCTGCGCTTGCCCAACAAGGCTTTACAATTACTGAAATCGCGCTTGCCGATACAGAACCGTATACGCACCGCAGCACATTTGTTGCAACGCTAACACGCAATCATTAAGCTGGAGGCCCAACTGCACCTACGCTTCCTGTGAGACCAATAACACTGTACAATTTTGTAATACATAGATTGCATAATGAATATGCTTGAATATCGTTTATGGTTACCAATGCGTTAGTGTCAGCAATACATTATTCTATCTGTCTAAACGCTCTATAAATTTATAAATAAAAAACTTATGTCTACCCCACTATCAGAACAATTTCCAGCCGGTGTTATTACTGGCGACGACGTGCAAACGCTTTTCCAAGCTGCTAAAGATGGCAACTGGGCAATGCCAGCCGTAAACTGCATTGGCACCAATACAGTGAATGCAACGCTCGAAACCGCAGTCGCGGTAAATTCACCTGTGATCGTTCAATTCTCAAACAGTGGCGCAAAGTTTGCCGCTGGCTTGGGGCTAAGCAATGAAGGCCAACAAGCCTCAATTGCTGGTGCGGTCTCTGGCGCGCACCACGTGCACCACATGGCTGCCCTGTATGGCGCCCGCGTGATTTTGCACACGGATCATTGCGCAAAGAAATTGATCCCTTGGGTAGACGGTATGCTCGATGCTGGCGAAGCATTCTATAAAGTGCACGGCATCCCACTCTACAGCAGCCACATGCTCGACTTGAGTGAAGAACCACTCGAAGAAAATATCGAAATTTGCAAACGCTATCTAGAGCGCATGGCAAAACTGGATATGACCTTGGAAATTGAACTCGGTGTGACTGGTGGTGAAGAAGACGGCGTAGACAACTCTGACGTTGATATTTCTAAGCTTTACACCCAACCTGATGAAGTTGCCTATGCGTACGAAGAACTGATGAAAGTCAGTGACAAGTTCACCGTAGCAGCAGCCTTTGGTAACGTCCACGGTGTATATAAGCCCGGTAACGTTGTGCTCAGCCCTGAAATTCTGAAGAATTCGCAAACCCGCATCGAAGAAAAATTCGGTACTGGCAAGGACCCACTGAACTTTGTATTCCACGGTGGCTCAGGCTCTGATCCAGCCAAAATTGAAGAAGCAATTGGCTATGGTGTAATCAAAATGAACATCGACACCGACACCCAATGGGCATTCTGGAACGGCATTCGCGGTTACGAAGATAAAAATCACGATTATCTGCAAACCCAACTGGGCAACCCAGACGGGCCAGATGAGCCAAACAAGAAATTCTACGACCCACGCAAATGGCTGCGCGTTGCAGAAAAAAGCTTCATCGAACGCTTGACCCAAG
>JAHDBW010000188.1 GCA_020630175.1 Anaerolineales bacterium | reverse complement strand
TTTTAGTTTAAGTTATCCCGCATAGCGATGCGTTTAGCCAATCACCACATCAATGCAAGCCGCAAGCACAATAATCGCCAAATAGATATTTGAGGATAAGAACAGCGCCAGCGCTTTTTCACGCACCGGATCATTGATCAGGTTGATATTGCGGCGTACCAAATCGACGGTAGCAATAGCCACTGGCACCAGATAGATCCAGCCTAGGTTTGGGTGCCCCCACAGCATTAGCGCCGCGATTGCTGTTGCAATTGTATGCAGCATCACCCACCACCCCGCCGCGCGCGGCGTTGTTTTGGTTGGCAACATTGGCACATCACCCCGCATATAGTCTTCGCGGTACATAATCGCCAAGCTCCAGAAGTGCGCTGGCGTCCACAGGAAAATCAACAGCGCCAGTACAATCGCACCCGGATCAGCCCAGTTGCCAACAGCGGCACTGCCACTTAGCACAGCCGCGCTACCCGCCGCCCCGCCAATAACAATATTGGTGAGCGTCCGTGGTTTGAGCCAAATGGTATAGATGCCCACATAGATTACCGCGCCTAGCAGCAAAAAGAAGGCCAACGGCGCATTGAATGGATACACCAACGCCACAGGCAAAATAATCATCAATGAGGCCACTAACGGCACCCATTTTGCCCAAGAGAGGGTGTCATTTGCTAATGGACGCAGCTTCGTGCGCTCCATAAGGGTGTCTTTATCTTTTTCCCACCATTGGTTAAGTGCGCCAGATCCAGACGCCGCCAACCCGCCAGTCAACAAGACTAAGCCAGTGTTGGCCCAACCGGGCCAGCCTTCCGCTGCTAAAAATGCACCGCCAACAGAAGAGAATAACAATAAACTCACCACGCGCCATTTAAATAACACGGAGAGCGTTTTGAACGTTGAAACTTTTTCTGCTTCAGGTGCGAGACTAATATTCGCCATTTTGATTTACTGCTCTTTTTTTATTACGCGCATTGCTACATAAATAGCAACTAGCGCACATACAATACCAATAATTATTGGAGTGCGATTTGATTTTTCAGTAGCCGTCAGGGAAAAGTCAGTTTGCGCCTTGCCTGCCAGACTGTTTACAGTGACCACCACGTCATGCACACCCAGTTGCGTGATGATTGTGTCTGCTTCGTAGAGAAATTTATTGACCGATTTTTCGGTTGTTGCCAGCGAACCGCTGACATTGCCACTTGGATCTGTCAGTGTAACTTCTACAATCGCATTTGTAATAGCGGCGCCATCTTCTGCGCGGCCAACACCGACAGTAATGTGCGCTTCGCCAATAATCAACGGATCAGGGTCAACCCAAACACTAAGCTGATAAGGCTCTACTGTCACTTGCTGTACCAGTGTACCGCTACCATGGGCCTTGACGCCGAACGGTATCAAGAACAATAGCAGCACAACCGCTAAAGGCAACGTGCGCCGCGTTAGTACGCTAAGATCGTAATTCACGAGAGAAGCCTAAGAAGTCTGCCTTCAGCGCTGGATCTTCTGCACCGCCAAAGTAGCGCCAAAAAATTATAACGGCCGCAAACAAAAAGCACATTGTTCCCGGAATCCACATAATGATGCCTGCTAACGTTTGATCTTGCAGCGCATCAAAGCCCCACAAGCGCGGTACCGCTTCATAGTAGGGATAGATCACTTCAGAAGAGAGCGCGATAAACACACCGGGAATAGCATTGATTACACCAGCCACAAACAGGTACGCAGCCCGTTGCCATAAGAGCAGTCTGGTATGCATGCGCGGGCGAGCCGCCAGTCCGTGCCACCAAATCAACATCGCCGGGACAAAGAAGCTGATGTGTTCTAGATCGTGAATGAAGTCGTTGCGCAACGCGGCCTGATAAGCAGCGGGGTCATGCCAGCCCCACAAACACACCATGTAAAGCCCTAGGGCAACTTGTGGTGTGGCAAATTTTTCTAAAAACAAGCGGACTTTGGCTTGCGGACCCAGTAGTGCTTCACCAACTTTATCTCCATTCGGCAGCCCCCATAACAGGAACGGCACCGGATTGGCACTCCAAATCAAAATCGGCACAATGCCCATCGTAATGATGTGCTGGATCATGTGCATAAAGAATAGCAAGCCACCCAGCACATCAATCCCAGACATCAACACTAGTGCAATCAGAATCAGCCCTGACCAATACAGCACTAATTTGCCGATGGTTGCAAAGTTACGACTACCGCGTTTGCGCAACAAGATCCACCCTCTGGTGTAAAGCGTGCCAAACGTTAGTAGGACAATGATAATCTCAGGCCGCAACGCCCAAGACGTTAGAAATTCTCGCATTTAGTCTGTAGGTCTTAGCAACGTTTTGATTAAATCACGATGCTCGGTAATCAATTTAGCCTGCTCAGGCCATAGGATGTTGTCTGGCAACGCGGCCAGCGGATGCCAGTGCGTGGTGTACTGAATTTTTTTATCGGTGCCAGCGGCGTCTATTTGTGTTGTTGAAAACAAAAAATACGTCGTGATAGACCAGCGCGTTTTAGGAAACGACCAGCGTTCGCGCGTGCCAAGCTCTGCTAAAAGCGTTAGCGCGGTAAAGCCTGCTTCTTCAGCAACTTCGCGCCGTGCGGCTTGCAACGCTGTTTCGCCTTTATCAATACCACCTTTGGGCAAAATATACCCTTGGCCTTTGTGGTCGCCCAACACAAGCGCAACCCAAATAGCACCGGTTGCATCTTGCCGGACAACAACACCACCAGCACCTTTGCGGCGTCTTATTTGGGGGTCTGTTGGCGGGCGGTACCAAGTGTTATCGATGGTAGTCATGCGCGTTTTCAATGTACAAAAAAACCCGGTACGAAGCCGGGTTTTTTATAGTTGCATAATTGACTTGATTTAGTGAATATCAACAACGTGACCAATAAGGTACAACGCAGGGTAGAAGAACACCCAGACCAAGTCCACAAAGTGCCAGTACAATGCGCAGGCTTCTGCAAAGAAATGATCTTTGACAGTAAGGTCACCGCGCATGCCTTTGAATAAGGTTATCGCAATGAACACCAACCCACCTAGCACGTGCAATGCATGCGCCCCTGTCATGAGGTACAAGACAGACCCATAGACACCGTCACCGGGCAGGATATGGCCAACGGGAATGCCCAACACTTCGCCGTGCAGACCAAGTAATGCGCCCCATTCGTACACCAAGATCATTCCAAGAAAGATTGCACCAAGTACAAACGTGACTAGAATGTTGTTGCGGAACTTTGTTTTGTCACCATGGGCAATTGCTACTTCAGCGCGGTTCATCGCGAGTGAACTCACCAATAAGACAAAGGTTGCAATGAGACCTGCGGTTTGCTCCAGTTCTGGACGCGTGTCACCCCATAGCGAAAAGCGTAATACAAAAAATGAGCCAAAGAGGAAGACTTCAGTCAGGAAAAACAGCCACAGCCCCTGACGGTTGCGAATGGTTGCTTCCTTTAGTGGAATTGCGTGACTGCTCATTAGTGATCATCCTCCGACCAAACACTAGAAATATGCATAAAGTAATTGATGATCAACGCAGCTTTTGCAATCCCAACTAGCATCATCACAATGGTAGATGAGCCAACCAAGCCCGCTTCAAGCAACGTAAGCGCTGCTAACCCAAGGAACACGTAGATCCCTTGTGTAAGTTTTTCCTGTAACCGTGCCGCCAGTGTTTCGGCGTCAGGCGTCACAGTTTCATGTTGTTCTTCTGACATAATTAGCCGTCCTAATTAGTCTGCTGCTGGCGCCGGAATTGGCTGAAATGCAGGCAGTTCTTCTACAATTGGCGGTTTGATACCCTTGCCATAGTCATATGGGCCATGGGTAACCGTTGGAACTTCTGGGAAGTTTTCGATTGGCGGTGGTGAGCTGGTTTGCCATTCTAGTGACAGGCCACCCCAAGGGTTGCCCACAGCTTCTTTACCACGGTATGCTGACCAAACAAGGTTGATTAGCCATGGCACTGCTGCGATCCCGAGCAAGAATGCGCCGAAACTTGAAAGCTGATTGACGTATTGGAATTCTTCAGGATAAACACCAATCCGGCGTGCCATCCCCATCATGCCCAACCAGTGCATTGGCAAGAACGCTAAGTTGAACCCAACAAAGTTCAAGACCCAGTGAATAATACCGAGTGGTTCGTTGTACATGCGGCCGGTAACTTTCGGGAACCAGAAGTAGGTTGCGCCGTAAACGCCAAACACCGTGCCACCAAACAAAACGTAGTGGAAGTGCGCAACAACAAAGTAGGTATCGTGCACGTGCAAGTCAAATGGAACTGCCGCGAGCATAATGCCACTGACACCACCAATCACGAACATCGCCAAGAACCCAAGCGCGAACAACATTGGAGAGTTGATCGTGATCTTGCCACCCCAAAGCGTTGCAATCCAGTTGAAAATCTTAATCCCAGTTGGAACACCAATTGCCATTGACCCAAGCATGAAGCTCATCAACAACCATGGGCTCATCCCACTGGTGAACATGTGGTGACCCCACACTAAGAAACCGAAGAAGGTAATCCCCATTGAAGAACCAGCAATCGCTTTGTAACCAAAGACTGGTTTCTTGCTGAGAATTGGGAAGATTTCAGAAATCAGACCCATCGCAGGCAACACCATGATGTATACCGCAGGGTGCGAGTAGAACCAGAACAAGTGTTGGTACGTCAATGCTGACCCACCGTCTGCTGGTGTAAAGAAGGTCATGCCGTACAAGCGTTCAAACAAGAGCGCGAGACCGGTACCACCAAGCACTGGCGTCCCGCCAATTACAAGGATAGATTGGGCAAGAACTGTCCAAACAAACAGTGGCAAGCGCCCCATGGTGAGACCCGGTGCGCGCATGCGTGCAACCGTCACAATCATGTTGATTGCACCAAGTTGTGAGGCCATCCCCAAGATGTACACTGCAATAATCCACAGCGTTTGACCATCTGGTGCGTTTGCAGTTTGGCTAGCGCTCAACGGTGGGTAGGCTGTCCAACCACCAGCTGCTGCACCTGGAATACCAAGTGACGCGCCGCCAAGTAGGTTACAAAGCGCCAAGATCAAAAGGCTACAGCCAAGCACATAAGCAGATGTACGTTCTGTTCCGAAACGCCCGCCAATAACGAACATCAGAACTGTCAGTACCGTTAGCAAAATTGTAATGTTGCCAGCTGCTGCTGTTGGCCCCCATAGAATGAAGACCCCCATTGAAAGCAGCGAAATACCAACCATTTGCATCCAACCGACAACGCGGAAGGTCCCAAACAGCATCATGATGGTGCCGATGGCGACGAGCGCCACCGCAATATTCCATAATAGCGGTTGTTCAGCTGGGCGGCCAACAAAGAAGGCTGCCATCATAACGACAGACCCAAGGAAGTAGGTCCAATAGCTGGTTGCGTTTAGTTTTGGAAACGCCATATCATCTGCGCCAACTTGAATTGGGAGCAGATAGTTAGCAAAAGCAGCCAGAATTGGAATAACCCACAAGAAGATCATCACTGACCCGTGCATGGTGAAGAGTGAGTTGTACTCGTACCCGTCACCTAGGTAATTGCCAAGGTCTGAGTTTGGCGTTAGCAGTTCAGCCCGAATTAGCATTGCAAGCGCGCCGCCAATCATGAAGAAGAAGACTGATGTTATGAAATATTGAATACCAATTACTTTATGGTCAGTGTTGAAAATAAAGTAATCGCTAAGTTTTGTGCCACCGTGCAGGATCATGCCTTTGCGGGGACCGTCGTGTGCGTGTGCAGACATATTTTTACGCTCCTCTCTTAGCCTTCAGCTGCAGCTTCTGCTGCTTCGCCTTCAACTGGTTCTTCTTCGGCAGGTGCTGGGTTTTCCCATTCGTCAAGGGTTTGACCGGTATTTTCTACGAGCCAAGCATCATAGTCTTCTGCGCTCAACACGTAAACGCGCCATTCAAGACCCATTTGACCGTGACCAGTGCCACACAGTTCAGCACAAACAATCCGCCAGTCGCCGACTTTGTCTGGTGTGAAATAAATTGTGTTGATTTCACCCGGAACTGCGTCTTGCTTGATGCGGAATTCTGGCACCCAGAAAGCGTGTAACACATCACGTGATTGAATGTTTAGCGTCACAGCTTGATCAACCGGAATGTACAAGTCGCTTGTAATTGCTTCGCCAAATTCTGGATATTCGAATGTCCAAGAGAATTGTTGGGCGGTCAGGTTGATTTCAATCGAATCGGCAGGTGCAGTTTCAATTTCATTGAGCAATGAAAAACTAGCAAAGCCAATCGCAAACACGGTGATGGTTGGCACGATGGTCCAACCGAGCTCCATGCCAGTGTGATGCGAGAATGTTGCGCCCATGCCTTCATCACCTTTACGGCGGCGGAAGTAGATTGGCACAAAAATAACCAACAGCTCAACCAGCAAAAGCACAACCATTGAGACGCCAAACATGTTGTACCAAAGGCGATCTACCTTAGCGGCTTCAGCAGTTGCCACTTCTGGGAATACGCGGAAGTTAGGAATAACGCCCGCAGAGTAAAACCCAGCAATTACTAACCCGATTGTGAAAGCAAGAATTGCCACAATCACAGGCAGCTTGAGTAGCTGACGTCCAACACGAATCAAAAAATGTTGCTTTGGAGCATCATATTTAGACTCTTCAACTGGTTTTTCAGACAGGATTCTTTCATTATCAAATGTTGATACACCAAACGCTGCTGCTGCAGCCAATGCACCACCTAAGATAATCACTCCGAAGAATGAAAGAATCACATACAGATTTGACAGATCCATAGCGCCTTCTTTTTAAAATTAGATTTTTTTACTTTGCTTGTACAAACAAGCCCATTTTATTGAGTTCGACTCAGACTTGATAGGCAATTATAGACTATTCCCCCCGTAAAAACGATGGAATGCCTACGCCCGCTGTTCGTTTGTGAACAAACTCACAATCACATTTTATCCCTCTGACAAGATTCCTG
>JAHDBW010000495.1 GCA_020630175.1 Anaerolineales bacterium | reverse complement strand
GCGTAAGGAAACGCAATAAAAAAGCGCGTCGCAGAAAATCTGTGACGCGCTTTTTTTATTATTGTAAACCAGCGGTTGGTTTAGCGGCCAAAGAGCTTGCCGAGCAAGCCACGGGCTGCTGGTGATTTGGCGATGTTCATCGCGTCTTGCATGTCGATGCCGTCGCTAAGGCCGCCGAGTAAATCGCCGAGGCCAGCCGGGCCAGCTGAGGTGTCTTGTCCGCCGAGCAAGCCAGCAAGGCCAGCTGCGTTCATACCGCCGCCGCCGCCACCAAGTTGCTTCATGACCATGCCCACAACCAGTGGGATCATTGCCGTCATCAATTTGTTAGAAGAGCCTGCGCTTGCGCCTGAAACAGCAGAGATCATGCTTGCTGCGCCGCCAGCTTTGTTGCCCATCAACATTGGTAGCAATGACGCACCCATTTGCATCATGCCGCTGTTGTCGCCGCCGCCTAGTGCGCCAGCAAAGTTACCAACTAAGTCCATTGGGTTTGGACCGGGGGTGTCTGCACTTGCAGCGCTGTTGAACGCGCCGAGCATTTCTTCACGACCACTTTCTGAAGCACCTTTGGTTGCCATTGCGCCAACCAAGGTTGGGATCACTGCATTCACAGCTGACTTTGTGGTGGCTTCGTCTTCACCAATCATGCCGCTCAATGCGCCAAGGGTTTGTGGGTCGAGTTGGTCACTGACCAGAGAAATGAGATTCATTTTTTCGTTCCTTTTTTTCGTAATCGGTTTTTACGTTTGGCTTCAAAACACGCCGAACGTTTTTCTAACCGTATATTGCAACAGACACGCGTGTCAAGCGTTAAGTAACAATTTTTAGGGAAGAAGTACTTGAAGTGAAGGCGTTATGCGGTAAAAAGAGAGAAGCCAGGCGTAACCGTTCGGAGGCGGAGCTTCAACAACAATTGCGACTTAAAACTTGAGTTATGCACGACTATGCAGAAGATAGTGCTTTTAGAAACCAGCTAGATAAATACAAAGCAGACTATTAAGTGCCGTTCACGCCTGAGGTGAATGAAAAAGTCAGAAAATGTGTAGCCGCGACATCGCTGGCGCGAGATCAAGAACAAACAACGCACGTCAGGGGCAGCTGGCGAAAATTACCGCATTTATCTAACACCAATCTCG
>JAHDBW010000187.1 GCA_020630175.1 Anaerolineales bacterium | reverse complement strand
AACGTGACGGCGGCAATTACAGACAGTAATCAAGACCCAGACAGCACTGGCCTGACCGTTGAAATCAGCGTGCCGGAAGGTGAAATCATCGCCAAGAAAACGCTCAACGCGCGGCTTGGCATTATGAACGGGATTAGCATTCTGGGCACCACTGGCAAAGTGTTTGCCTACAGCACCGCCTCTTGGCGGGCGAGCGTGATCCAAGCCGTCGAAGTGGCCGCATTCAATCATCCAGACGCCATCGTGCTAACCACTGGCGGACGTTCTGAGCGGTACGGCATGGGTCTCATGCCAGACTTGCCAGACGTGGCCTTTGTCCAGCTAAGCGTCTTTACTGGCGCAGGCTTTGAAACCTGCGCGCGCATGGGCGTCAAAAAAGCGGTCTTTGTGGGCATGATGGGCAAAATGATCAAAACCGCGCAAGGCCATATGCAAACCCATGTGGCAGGCAATCAGGTGGATTTTGAATTCTTAGCAGACGTGTGTCGCAATGTTGGCACAGTGCCGGAGTTGGTTGAAGAAGTGCTGGGTGGCAATACTGGCCGCCATTTCTTAGAAATTTGCCAACGCTATGACGACATGCGTCCCGTGACGAAAGTGACCGAAATGGCACTTGACCAGCTGGTGCAATTCGTGAAGAAACATGGCCGCGAAGATATGGTGGTCGAATCGATTTTGGTCGACTTCAACACGCCGACTGTGTTTGCCCGCAGCCTGCATACGCCAGCCAATACGGCGCAAGACAGCGACATTAGCGCGCCCCTAATTGACCGTTTAGCAGCTGATCCTGAAACATCTTACGACGGTGATGAAGACGGGCGCTACATTACCGGCGATGCCTAAAATTACCATCCTTGGCATTGATGCCAGTGGTGCTGCTAGCCTGACCGCTGCGCAGAAGCGCTATGTTTGGGCAGCCGATTTGCTCGTTGGCGGAACGCGCCATTTAGCGTACTTTCCAGACTTTACGGGAAAGACGTTGGCAATCAAAGCTGATATGGCAGGGGTTGCAGAAACAATTCAAACTGCGCAGCGCAATGGCGAGCGTGTGACCGTTTTAGCGTCTGGCGATCCGTATTGCTACGGCATTGGCAGCACGTTGCGGCGTTGGATTGACGCTGATGATTTACACGTCATGCCAGCACCGAGTGCTTATCAGTTAGCGTTTGCCGCGCTAAACGAACCGTGGCAAAATGCGGCGCTACTCACGGCGCACGGACGCGCCTTGCCAAGTGTCATTCGTGACGTGCTGACGAATAAAACGTCGGCAATTTTGACCGATCAACATAATACGCCAGCCGCAATTGCCAAAGCGTTACTGGCGCTGGAATTAGACGGTGAGACCGCGTGTGCCGTTTGTGAAAACCTTGGCGCAGCAGAGCAGCGCGTTGTGCGGCTGTCTTTGCTTGAAATGGCGCAGCAGACTTTTGCCGCGCTCAATGTCACGCTTGTGTTCAATCAGCAGCCGTTACAGGCCTGCCCGCCGGGACTGCCAGATAGTGCTTTTACAACTGAAAACAAGCAAATTACCAAACGTGAAGTGCGCTTGCTAGCACTGGCTGAACTCGAATTGCAGCAAGCCAATGTGCTATGGGATATTGGCGCGGGCAGCGGCTCAATCGGGATTGAGGCCGCGCGGGCCTTTCCCGGCTTGCAAGTGTACGCCGTTGAAAAACGCGAAAAGCTGCTGGCGCATTTGCAGCACAATCGGCAAGTGCATCACGCGCCGTTGCTGACGGCAACGCTCGGCTTCGCGCCAGCTGCGTGTGCAGACTGGCCCCAGCCCGACGCAATATTTATTGGCGGTAGCGGTGGCAATTTAGCCGACATCATCCACATGGCGCAAGAGCGTTTGACGGTTGGTGGGCGGCTGGTCGCAGCGTTTGCCACATATGAAAATTTCAATCAATTCTCAGCGCTGCTGCCAGAGGCAACTGCGTCTTTGATCAATATTAGTGTGTCTAAACCGGTGCAAGCGCTAACGCGTTTTGCGGCACATAATCCGGTATTTCTTGCAAAATGGATCAAACCAAACGCTCTCTGATTGCCGTTGGCCTTGGCCCCGGTGACCCAGAACTTATTACCTTGAAAGGTCTACGCGCGATTGAGGCTGCGGAGCTTATTTTTGTGCCGCGCAGTCGGGATGGCGGATTGAGCTATGCCGAACGCATTGTGAGTGGGTATTTGCGTGAAGATCAGCAGATTATCCGCTTGCCGCTGCCCATGGTGCGCAATGCCGCTGAATTAGTGCCCGCATGGGAAAATGGGGCGCAAGCAATTGTGGACGCCTACGCGCAGTTTGGCGCAACGAATGGCGTGTACTTGCTGTTGGGGGATCCGCTGCTGTTTGGCACGTTTATCTACTTAGCAGAACGTATTCCAATTCGTGATGCGGCGATGCAAATTGATGTAATCCCTGGGGTGACCTCATTTGCGGCAACGGCGGCTAAAGCCAACTTTACGCTGGCAACGACCGATGATCGTATTGCAATTTTGCCCGCGAGTTATGAAACTGACCTCACCGCGCTAAAAGAGCTGATGACCCATTTTGACACGGTTATCTTTCTAAAAGCGGGGACAGTATTAGCCCAACTGCTTGCCGCAGTCGATGAACTGGGCCTCACCGCCAGCACCATCTATGGTGAAAAAGTGGGCATGCCAGAAGAAACACTTGTGACAGATGTCAGCACCTTAGCGGGGCAAAATCGGCCTTATCTGTCGTTACTTATTGTTAGAAAGACAGCTGAAAGCTAATGACTAATTATGTCATGCGGTTGCTGTGCAAAAGATAGAGATGTCTTGAGTATCTAAGTGAGCTCTCCCTCCCTCAGTCCCTCCCGCTGGGAGGGAGGCTTTTGCGTTTTCCAAGACCTATCTTGAAATCGCAATGTCCCTCTCCTAGCGGGAGAGGCTAGGTGAGGGAGAAATCTCAGACGTTTGCGACACCATGCCTTTGCTAAGCAGTTGCAATGCGTTTTATACCTGTAACTTTATAGGTCTAGACAGAAATGAGATGTATTGATTTCTATGTTAGACCAACTAGTGATTTGTGAATTTCCGAAGAGGATAATATTTTGACCCAATTTATCGCAACGCCCGGCGTTGTTTACATTGTTGGCGCTGGACCCGGCGCACCTGATCTGATTGCCGTCCGTGGGCGTGACATCATTGAACAAGCTGACCTGATTTTGTATGCCGATAGCTTGGTTGAACTGAGCGTGGCGTCGCTTGCTAAAAAAGCAGATGCTGAAATCATTCCATCGTCTGGGTTGCATCTTGGGCAAATGGTGGACTTGATGGTCACTGCTGCGAAGGCAGGCAAAGTTGTCGCACGCGTGCACTCGGGTGACCCGGCGTTGTACGGCGCGACGCATGAACAAATGGCGTTGCTTGATGATGCCAATGTGACCTACGAAATCATTCCTGGGATTACCGCTGCGTTTGCCGCTGCGGCCCAACTTGGCGTGGAACTTACTATTCCAGACGTGGTGCAGACCATTATCCTGACGCGTACGGCGGGCCGGACAACCATGCCAGAAGGCGAAGAGTTGAAAGGATTGGCTGCACCGGGTTCATCATTGGCGATTTACTTGAGCATTACGCGCATCAAGAAAGTCATCGAAGACTTGATTGCGAGTGGTGGGTACACCGCAGAGACGCCGGTAGCCGTGTTCCACAAAGTCACTTGGCCAGATGAAAGCCATGTTGTGGGGACGCTCGGTGATATTGCTGCCAAAGTGCGCAAAGCGGGTTACACCAAACATGCGCTGATTTTGGTCTCGCCGGCGTTAGATCCTGCGCTGAAAGGTGCTGAACGTCGTACCAGCAGTCACTTGTATGACAAGAGCTACACGCATCGGTTCCGCAAGGCGGAAGATGCCAAGCGCAGTAAAGAAAAACAAGAAGCCGCTGGGGCGGTGTCTGGCGTGGTGCAGGGTGAAAAACACCTTGGCAGCAAACGCGCTGGCACGCTGGTGCTTGGCGTCACGCGTAATGGCTCGGCCTTGGCGGCGAGCGTTGCCCGCAGCCTAAACGCAGATGTAAAAGTCCCTGAGAAATTTGCCGGTGACGGCGTCGCGACTTACGCTGGATCGGTGGTAAACGCCATCCGCAGCGCGTGGGCGACTTATGCCAACTTTGTCTTGGTTATGCCAAGTGGTGTGGCTGTGCGTGCGATTAGTCCGTTACTACGTGACAAAGTTAGCGATCCAGCTGTGGTGTGTCTAGATGAACAAGGCCAGTTTGTAATCCCATTGGTTGGCGGACATCGGGCTGGCGCAAATGCGTTGGCGACAGAAATTTCGACGCTCACTAGCGGTCACGCGGCCATTACAACAGCTAGCGATGTGCAAGATAAACCGGCCATCGACATGCTGGGCAAAGCAGCCGGTTGGGCGCTTGATACTGATAACGCAGTGACACACGTGAGCGCTTGCTTGGTCAATGAAGATCAAATTGGCGTGTATGTGGATCCGCTGTTGGGTGATCAAAGTGCAGTGTTGGGCGACTTGTTAGCGCAGCCAAACGTGCTCAGCGTGCCTAATCTTGATGAGCTTGATATTGACACCTACATTGGTGGCATCATCATTACCCCACAGGCAATTTCTGACCATCATCAACACTTACTGCAAAAAAGCGTGTTGTACCGTCCGGCAACGTTAGTTGTGGGGATGGGCTGTAAACGTGACGTGCCCGTGGCAGATTTGCGCGCGGCATTGACCCAAACGTTGGCTGAAAATGGCCTTGTGGCGCAATCGATCAAGACCTTAGTTTCTGTTGATGTGAAAGCCGATGAAGTTGGCCTCATCGCCTTAGCTGAAGAGTTGGGTGTGCCATTTCAATGCGTCCCATCACCAGAAATTGCAGCCATCGACCCGACTGGCCTTTCTGCCAGCGCCGCGCAAGATAAGCTCGATTTACCGGGCGTGTCTGAACCAGCCGCGCTGATTGTGTCTGGCGGGCAACTCATCGTCAAAAAACAAAGTTTCAGTAATTGCACCGTTGCAATTGCACTATAGAGTGACCGCGTAACATGGCAATTCTTTCTCTCGTAAGCATCGGCCCCGGCGACTTAGACTACATGCTGCCCGCAGCAATGGGGGCGCTTCGCCGTGCTGATGTCATTATTGGCTATCAGATTTATTTAGACCAGCTCCGGCACCTGATTGCGCCGCACCAAGAGTTGGTGTCTTCGCAGCTTGGGCAAGAAGTGGAACGCGCCACGCATGCCATCGACATGGCAGCAGCGGGCCGCAACGTTGCGATGGTCAGTAGCGGCGACATCGGCATTTACGCCATGGCGAGCCCAATTTTTGACGTGCTCCGCGCCCGTGACTGGAACGGGAATGAACCTGATGTTGAAGTCTTTCCCGGTGTTAGTGCCATTCAAGCGACCGCTGCAAAGGTCGGTGCACCGCTTGGTCACGACTTTTGCACCATCAGCCTGAGTGACTTGCTCACGCCGTGGCCGGTGATTCAAAAACGCCTAAAAGCAGCTGCTTGGGGTGATTTTGTGATTGGCTTCTACAATCCACGCTCGAAAAAGCGCGACTGGCAGCTCGGTTACGCAATTGACATTCTGCGCGACTTCCGGCCCCCAGAAACGCCCGTCATCATTGCGCGCAACGTCACTCGGCCAGATGAAAACATTCAAGTTGTGGCGCTAAGTGAATTTGATCCAAGCGTGGTTGACATGTTCACGCTGGTAATGGTTGGTAATAGCCAGTCCTATACCTTGGCCGACCGCGTTGCAACGCCGCGTGGCTATACAGAAAAAGGGGCTGACCGCACAACGGCGCAAAAAGAAGCGTCTGAAGCGGTTATCTCATATCCAGTGTCATTGACGAAGCTGGCCGGTAAGCCCGCGACAGTGATTGGCGGTGGCCCAGTTGCGACGCGTAAAGTTGACGGGTTGTTGGCCGTTGAGGCAGTGGTTACCGTCGTATCACCTGAGTTGACGCCGCAACTGCAAGCGCTCGTTGATGCGGGTAACGTGACATGGGTCGCCCGTAAGTATGAAGCCGATGACCTTGCGGCAGCAATGTTGGTGTTCGCTGCGACCAATGATCGGGCAGTTAATCAACAAATTGGTGAGGCTGCTGCGGCGCTGAATATTCTATGCAGCGTGGCCGATGCGCCGGAAGAAGGCAATTTCCACTCCATGGCTGTGCATCGTGGCGATAGCACCGTGTTAGCGGTTGGCACGCAAGGCACTGAACCCGGTAAAGCGAAACGTTTACGCAATCAGTTGCGCTGGCTACTGGAAAATGACAACTAACGGCAAAGTTTGGCTCGTTGGGTCTGGCCCTGGTCGGGCAGATTTGATTTCTGTGAAGGGGCTGCGCCTTATCCAGACGTGTGACGTGCTTTTTTACGATCGGCTGATTCCGTGTGAATTGGTCGATCAGACCAAAGCAGGTTGTGAAAAGGTGTTTGTTGGCAAGCGCCCCGGCGCGCATGTAAAGCAGCAGACAGAGATCAACACGTTGTTACTTGAGGCCGCGCAAGCAGGTAAGCAGGTGGTGCGGTTAAAAGGTGGCGACCCGTTCTTGTTTGGGCGGGGCGGTGAAGAAATGCTGATTCTGGCCGCGCAAGGTATTGCTTTTGAGGTTGTGCCGGGCATTACCTCTGCGATTGGCGTGCCTGCGATCACCAATATTCCGGTGACACACAAGGGCGTTTCAACCGGCTTTGCAATTGTGACTGGGCATGAGGCAGATGGAAAGCCTGGTAGCACTACAGATTGGAATGCCATTGCGCACGTGCCAACCGTGATTGTGTTGATGGGTGTGCGGAAGCTGCCAAACGTGGTTGCCCAACTGTTGAAGCGCGGGCGCGATCCGCAAACTCCTGCCGCAATTATCAGCAATGGAATGTCGACGATTCAGCGGGATTACGTTACGACACTCGGTCAACTCACACACCTAGCAAAGACAGAGGCAATAGAGTCGCCTTCAATTACCGTCATTGGTGAGGTCGTTGGCTTGAAAACGCACCTAACGCA
>JAHDBW010000186.1 GCA_020630175.1 Anaerolineales bacterium | reverse complement strand
AAGTAACCGCCAGACCACAGGTAGCCCCCCGGATACGCTTCATCACCTGACCACAGGTAACCACCGCGCCAAGCTTCACTGCCTGACCACAAATACCCACCGGCCCAAGCATCACTCCCAGACCATAAATACCCGCCTGACCACAAGTAACCACCAGACCACAGGTAACCGCCTGAGTAAGCTGCATCGCCAGACCACAGGTAGCCACCAGCATAGGCATCATTACCCGACCACAAATAGCCACCGGGATAGGCTTCATTGCCAGACCACAGATACCCACCTGACCATAGATAGCCACCTGAATAGGCTTCATTTCCTGACCATAAATACCCGCCAGCATACGCTTCGTTACCAGACCATAAGTAACCACCAGACCACAGATAGCCTGCTTCGGTTACCGTAGCGCCATCCCACGCTGTATCTTCAATGCCAGCCACAACAAAGTTATTGTCGACATCTTGTACAACTGGGCCTTGATAATGTTGTAAGCCCGCAATATCAGCTTTGATATCTAGCCCAACATTTGCACAGCCGCTAGCCGTACTCAACAGTGCCCCTTGCGCATTAATACGCCCGGCCCCACTTTGGAAAATGCTCAAAGCGCGGCTGCCATCCGCATTAACTGCAACGTGGGTTGAGTCCATCAAACGACACTTCACATCATCTGGGCTAAGGCTTGGTTCAGCTTCTAACAAGAGCGCGGCAATCCCACTCACAATTGGGGCAGAGATTGAAGTTCCGGACATGGCGAACTTGGTGCCAGCCACTTTGTAAGTGTAGCTTTCAGCAGCCATCTGCGACCCAGCCGGGATCGTGCTCATAATATGGGCCCCATAGGCCAACATATCTGGCTTTACAAAGCCTTCTACCGTCGGTCCGGCGCCAGAAAACGGCGGCATATAGTCATCCGTTTCGTCGTCTAGGGTGAAATTATCGGTAAGCGCCCCGACCGTAATGACATATGGCGTGTTGCCCGGAACGCCAACCGTCATGGCTTCATTACCATCATTACCGGCCCCAGTTACCACAACAATACCCGCATCCCATGCGGCCATTACCGCTAAGTTGAGCGGATCTTCCCAATAATATGACTGCGGTGGCGTATAAAAAGACAAGTTCAAGACCCGAATGTCATAAATGTCCTTGTTTTCAATAACCCATTCTACACCGCGCACAATATCGCCATAGGCACCCCGGCCAGCATCGTCAAAAGCTTTGACCGATACAATGTTGACGTCTGGCGCAACACCACGGTAAGCGCCCGCCTCTGCCCGAATGCCGTTCCCAGCTAAGACAGTTGAATCTGCTAACACACTCGTCACCATCGTGCCGTGACCGCTTGTGTCACTATTCAGCACTGGTGCTTCAGCTGGCGTGTAGAGCACCGTATCGCGAATGGCGTCGTATTCAGCCAACACACGGCGTTCACCTTGCGTATTATTCAAAATAGCAGGCTGGTTCCACAACCCAGAATCAATCACAGCAACGGTTACACCGGCCCCGGTCAGTTGCGCATCGGCATGCAACTGCGTTACCCCAGCGGCAACAGATGGATACGTCCCATCAATTTTCTGGCGAATAGAGCTTGGGTCGGCCAAGCGCCAATGCGTTGAGTTTTCCAAAATGGCAGCACTAAGGGTCGTGTTCCGTGCAACGCGCGCCACAGGATCAGTCGCGAGCTTAACAACGGGTGACTCCATATCAAACGTGCTTGTTTGCGGTAGCCGCTCATTAACGCCCGCCGTGACTAAAATCAAAAGCCAAAGCATGACGCTAACTAACAACAAAACCCAACTTGTTTTACTTAGCTTAATATCGATCATATGCATCTCCTTACAATTAGGTGGTGGGGAAACATCAATAACAGAACCCAACTATTATTGATAGTAAATAGAGCACAATTTAAAACAATCTTTAGCCTTAGAAAAAGTACTCCACCCAATTGATAACACACAAAAAGATGATATTCAGTTACAAGTAGATTTGATTCTGGTATCTACGGCGCAAATATCAGGGTATTTTAGGACTAGTTAGTTATCGATTTAGAGGAAATAGCGTAAAGAAGTTGCTTTAGTTTTATTATTAGCATGCCTTACCCTAAATAAGCGCCTAAAAAGAAATGCACAAATTAGCAATTGAAACGCCCCGCTGAAGCCGAAGCAACCGCAATCGGTTGTACGCCAAAAGGCACGTTAAAATAAGCGCATGAAATATAAAAGGATCTTGTATCTGCTTTGCTTAAGCCTGTTGCTAATAAGTGGCTGCCAAGCCTTACCTGATGCAACGCAAACCGTTGAAATTGCTGGGGAAGATATATTCTTTGATGTCATCGACATCGAGGCCGTAGTTGGGCAGGACATTACAATTGTCTACACCAACAAAGGGCAGCTGCAGCACAACTTTGTGCTCGAGGTGTTTGATATAGAAACCAACGTGTTGGCACCCGGCGCGCAAGACACATTTACATTCAACGCCACCACACCGGGCGAGTTTGTCTATTACTGCTCCGTACCGGGCCATGAAACATTGATGCACGGCAAACTCATTATCAACGGGAATTGAATATGGCAAATCCCATCAAATACAACGTCTCTGTAGTAAAGTAAAATGTGACTTGTGCCGTGTTATTTCCATCTCTGCAGATAGGCGCAAACTCTTTTGCAATTATTGCGTAATACATACGCTGGAGGATCTATGTCAGTAAAGAAAGTATCGAATGCATCTCATCGAGGCCATACAGAAGGCCATAATGTTGAAGCAGTCATCCCTGCCGTTGTGCAAGTTGTCGCGTTGAAAAAAGCAATGTGGGGCAATGTCTCCCCAGCATGGACCGGGTCTGGCACGATTGTGCACCCAAAAGGGATCATCCTGACCAATTGTCATGTCGCTAATCCACGTGCGATGGGCATGCCCTCTCCAGCCGCAGAGCAACTCGCCATTGCAATGACAACCCGTTCAGACGAACCGCCAGCCCTGACATATATTGCCGAAATCGTAGCGCAAGACCCACAATTAGATCTTGCCGTGCTCAAAATTGTTGGCGCACTAAAGAAAGGTGCCGACCGCAATATCAATCTGCCTTACCTAAGCCTAGGCGACTCAGACGACTTGCAACTCGGCGACGATTTAGACATTCTCGGATTCCCTGGCATTGGTGGCGAAACCATGACCTTTACGCACGGCAGCGTGTCTGGGTTTACCAGTGAAAAAACAATTCGCGACCGCCGCGCTTGGATCAAAACTGACGCAACGATTGCAGGCGGTAATAGCGGTGGCACCGCCGTCAACTCACGCGGCCAATTGGTGGGTATTCCAACCCAAGCCGCAGCCGGTGCCGGGATTACGCCAGTAGACGCACGCCCCGTTGTAGACACAAACCGAGATGGCCGCGTAGACCAACGCGATACGCCAATGACAATTGGTGGGTTTATCAATGGATTGCGCCCTATCAATTTAGCCAAGCCATTGCTAGAAAAGATCGGCATGGACACCCGCACCACGACCCCAAAAGGGTTCCGCAAGGGCTCAACTGGCGGTAAGAAAGGCACAGTAAAGAAAATCTCCGGCAAATCTGGCGGCAGTAAATCTGCCACCAAAAGCGCCAGCGCCAGCGCCGCGCCAGCAAAGCCAGCCGCAACGCAAAAGCGTAGTGCCGCAATGCCAAGCCTACGCGGCCAAGCGGCGAACCAAAGTAGTAGCCGCCGCACAATCAAACGTGAGCCAGTCTTTAGCCAACTGACCTTCTCCAGCCGCGTCACGCGTGATGGACGCCCAATTACGCCAAGCGAACGGCTGCCAAGCGGTGGCAAGCAATTCTTTGCGACCTTCAATTATGAAAACATGCGCAACGGTACTGCGTGGCGTCAAACATGGGCCATCAACGGCGAAAAGGTATTAGACCAACCTGCTAAATGGGAAGATGGCGGCAACGGCCTCAAGACCATTGCCTTCGGGGGCAACAGCACCTTGCCAGATGGTGAATATCATCTGATCTTGTCTGTGCGCAACCAAATTGTGGCCGAGGGCAAAATGATCAAAGGCCGTCACGATGAAGATTCAGACACGCAAGTCTCTGGCGCAATTGGCGATGAGCGCTCCAAGCGTGGCATCAGCGGTGCCCAAGTTATTGTGCTAAAGCCGGGCGCTAGCGTGCGCAAGTTCTCACGCAGTGGCGATCAATCAATGATCCTTACCGCAGACACAACAGACCGCAACGGACGCTTCGCATTCCCACAACAGTTACCGAAAGGGCATGCCTACTCATTGGTGGTGCTCGCCAAAGGCTACCAAACAATGGCAATTGAAGGTGCCTTACGCATTGGGCAACACGCCCCAGAAAAAGCCGAGCTCAACCCGCTCATGATGCGACGCGGTTAGCCCTTTTTCAACCGCCACTAGCCTACCAAAACGGACTGCAATTTTGCAGTCCGTTTTTATTTCCATTGCCAATTACAAGGCGCGGTGCTATCTTGTGCAGGCAAACACACGTCCCAAATCACACCGACTCTCATGACAAATTTCACCCCAGACTGGATCAAACACGCCGTTATTTATCAGATCTTTCCGGATCGCTTTGCAAAAAGCGCTGGCTGCCCTAAGCCCGGCAACATTGTGCCGTGGGAAAGCGCCCCAACCTATAACAATTTTATGGGGGGTGATCTATACGGCGTTATTGAAAAGCTAGACTATTTACAAGACCTTGGCATCAATACGTTGTATTTCAACCCGATCTTTCAGTCTGCCAGCAATCATAAATATCACACGCATGACTACTATCAGGTTGACCCCATGTTGGGCGGCAATGCCGCCTTTGATGCGCTGATCGAGGCCACCAACGCCCGTGACATGAAGGTCATTTTAGATGGGGTGTTCAACCATGCCAGCCGGGGCTTCTTTCAGTTCAATCACATTTTGGAATGCGGTGCCGAATCGCCCTATATTGATTGGTTCAATGTGCATGAGCATCCACTGAATGCCTATTCAGGCACACCCCAATACGACTGTTGGTGGAACATTCCGGCCCTACCCAAATTCAATACGAACAACCCTGAAGTCCGTGCGTTTATCTTTGACGTTGCCAAACATTGGATCGAACGCGGCGCTGCTGGCTGGCGCTTAGATGTGCCGTATGAAATTGATGACGATTCATTCTGGCAAGACTTCCGGCGCGTCGTAAAAGCTGCTAACCCAGAGGCTTGGATTACGGGTGAAATTGTGGGCACCGCTGACCGCTGGTTACAAGGCGATCAGTTTGATGGCGTCACCAATTATCTGCTAACCGCCGCATGTATGAACTTCTTTGCGGGCGACACGCTGCATCCCGCAATCTTGGAACGTAATGACATCATGAGCCATCAGCCAGCTTCAGAAGATGCAACGCAATTTGCCGCACGCGTCCAAGATATGCTCACCCGCTATCCGTGGGCAGCGGTTCAAGCCCAGCTCAATCCGTTAGATAGCCACGATATGCCGCGCTTTCTGACCATTGCCAATGGCGATCAGAGCGCCCTGCAACTTGCAACCGTGTTCCAATTTTGCTTTCCGGGCGCGCCAACCGTCTATTACGGCTCAGAAATCGGCTTAGCCGGAGGCTATGACCCTGAATGCCGCAAAACGTTCCCGTGGCAAGCCCCGCATACTTGGGATTACGCACAGCATCAGCTAACAAAAGATTGCACCCGATTGCGTAACGCACACCCAGCCCTGCGCACTGGCACCGTAGAGACCGTTTTTGCCCAAGGCTCCGTCTTTGCCATGCAACGCACCTTAGCTGACACCAAACTCCTCATTCTCTTCAACGCTGGACGGACACCAATCACGCTAGACACGACTGAACTTGACTTGCCCACCAGCGCCCCACTATTGACCGTTGGCCAAGCGCCCATTGGGCAGCGCTTAGCAAGCCGCAGTGCCGCAGTTTGGAGCGTGTAATGCCCACAGTTTTAGTGATTGGTGGCGTTTCAGTTGATGTGCTGCACCTCATTGATGGCAGCACTCACACCGTAGCTGGCGGCGCTGGGCTATACACGGCTCTAGCCACACAGCGCGCCGGAGCTAACACAACGTTACTCGCATTGCGGCCTGACCCCATGCCTGCACATTTACAAGCGCTGGCTGACCGCGTGCACTGGATTGGCCCAACCGTAACACCAGAGCAAATGCCACGCTTAGAGATCAAGCGCTTTCCCAATGGACATGCTGAACTGGTAAATGCATTTTGGGGTGGTGGTGAGCCCTTATCGATTGCCCACTTACCAAAAAACATGCGCCAATTTGATGCCGCCTACATCGCGCCACTCGCCTCAGATCGAGCGCAACAAGAATTTTGTGAAGCCTTACGTAATGGCGGCATCGCAAAGCTTGCAGGCGGCACTTACGCGCGTGCTTGCCAACTAACCCCAGACGGCGTGCGCCATTTTGTAAATAGCTGTGATGCCTTTTTTATGAATGACAATGAGGCCGCAATTTTATATCCAAAGTGGGAACAACAAACGCTAGCGCGCAACAAGCAAATTTTTGTCACACAAGGCGCTATGGGGGTCACTGTACTTAGCCAAGAAGCCGCCCAAACAGTGCTTACCACACCCAAATCTGAAGTGGATGCAACGGGCGCAGGCGATACATTTGCCGGAACAACGCTAACGCATTTACTAGCAGGAGAAGCAGCATCAACCGCAGCACAATTAGGGTGTGAAGCAGCCGGCCAACTCGTGCAGCACATTGGGCCAGCGTGGCACTTTGTCTAGACTGTATTAATGATTTACTACGCCTGAAGAAACATTAACTTGCACCAAGAACTGCACGCTCTAGACCCAACTGTCGCAGTCCAGTTTGTGCCGTTTCTTTCAGCAAAGGATCATTAAGATATTGCCCAGCAACAATCGCGTTCACAAGTTCAGGCACTTGATATTGGCTCGCCGTATAGAGCGTAGCCGCACGTAGCCAACGGCTAGTATCTACGGTTGGCGCTTGCAATAGCGCAACTAGCGCTTGTACAAAGCTGAATTCTGGTTCTGTATGTTCTGCTTGTAGCCGCTGCCAACGTTGCTGGG
>JAHDBW010000185.1 GCA_020630175.1 Anaerolineales bacterium | reverse complement strand
AAGCGCCCAACGTGTACTAATACGTTGGGCGTTTTAAGTTAACCCTCCAATCTTGAGGTTTCCTTAAGATTTAATTGAGAATGCTCCAAAAAGGTAAAAAATTGGTTTATGAATGGTCTGAAAGTTTATGTTTGAAACTAAAGCCGCTGCTAGACTTGTGGTCTAACAGGGAATCACGATTGGTGGTTTGAAGGAATTCTGTATTTATAGCATGTCGGCGTTTACGAGTTGGGTATCTTGTAAATACCGGCAGCTGTTATTTCAAACTTGTGAAGTAGCAGCGCAGTGAGTACAACGTTGTTAGGGTCTATACAACATATTTTTATAGTGTAATCACTCAGGTAAGATTACTGTGTTTTGTATAAGCCCTATCATTTATTTTATAGGTGCAAGATGGCATTAATATTGTTGGTAGATGAGGCGCGTGTAAACCTGCGGGTGATGCATTACGTCTTGAGTCGTGAAGGTCATGAGGTATTTATGGCTGAAAATGGGTTAGAAGGGTTACGTTATCTAAAAGAACACAAAATAGAGTTGATTATTACCGAAGCCAATATGCGTCTGATGGATGGGTTTGAATTTGTGCAACACATTCGTGACAATCATCAGTATGGACGCTTGCCAGTATTGATGCTGACCACAATGGGCGACGAAGCAATTGTGCAGCGCGCAAAACAGTCGCCTGTGAATGGGTTTTTGACCCAGCCGCTCAATTCAAGACAGCTGATTGAAATTGTGGCCCGCACGCTGCGCAATCGGTTTCAAACGCGGCCGCTTGGCGCAAAAATTGTGCCAACTTTTGAAATACAGCCGCTTTCTTACTAACGGTAACGGGCACAACCCGACAACATAACAAAAGCCCAACGAACACGGTGTTCGTTGGGCTTTTGTTTTTTAGTGCAGGTGGTCGTCTAAATAAGGACGCATGGTTTTGCCAAGCAGTTTGACAGCAAATGGCGCAGGAAAAAAGCGCGTGATCAGAAACGTGGTGATGCGATTGAGCCGACCTGCAATGACAACCGGCGTCCGACCCAGCGCCTGCATTCCAGTTTTAGCCACATTTTCTGCGGTCATCCAAGGGATGTTAGCCTGACGCATGTCAAGGCCTTCTGTCTCAACCATGCCTGTTAAAGTAGCGCCAGGCGCTAAGACTAATACATCTACGCCGTGCTCTTTCAGTTCTACATTAAGTGCTAGCCCGAATTTTAGTTGGTAGGATTTGGCCGCCGCATAACTCGCAATATAGGGCGCGCCACTATACCCTGCAACCGAAGCCAACATCACAATCCCCCCGCGACCGCGAGCAACCATCAATTCAGCATAGTGATAGGTTAGCTGCATTGGAGTCATGACGTTGAGGTGCAAAAAATCTGTGCGCCCCGCTAGCGGTTGTTTTAAAAATGCACCCGGTAAAGATGCGCCCGCGTTATTGATAAGTAAACCAATTTCTAAATCTTCGGTTGCGCTCACTAAGGTGGAGAGGCAGTCTGGCTGGCTGAGGTCGGCCACAATCACACGCGTTTGTACTGCATACTCGCGTTTAAGCGTAGCGGCTAATGTCTCTAGCGCAGCCTGACGCCGCGCAACCAATACAACGTGCAATCCTTGCGCAGCCAGTTGATGGGCATAGGCCGCACCAATCCCTGAAGATGCGCCGGTGACTAATGCCCACGGCCCATATAACGCTTGATAGTCTTTCATAGTTACAAAATTACAAGGCGGGGGATGCTGTCGTGTGGTTACAGTGAGATAGCGAGACAACCTTGCTGCCTAAATTTAACACTTAATACCAAGTTTTGCAGGATCTGTTGCGAATAAAGCGAAATTTATACGGCTAAAGCGTTTGCAAAGAGGCCAGTTAGGTAGTCTAGCTGCTAACTAACGCAAGTTGCTAGTAACGCTGTAACTTGAGAAAGCCTAGGGATATTCAGATTACAGTCTTACTAGCAACTTAGGTTCAATACCGAATGAATGAGCAGAGCCGCCGCGCAGTCTGCCTTCAGCATCATTTTGTGATTGGCACTAAACCCCAATCTTGATTTCGATATCGTCCGGGCCGCTCACAACGCTTTTGAGTTGGCTCATCAACTCGTCACAGTAGCCAGTGGTGATATGCGGGAACTCCAGTTCATAGTTACGCTCATCTTCAAAGACGATGAACTTGAACTGATCCTTGCCAGGAAAGCTGGTAAGAATGTTGTACGCCCATTTTGTGCGCATCGAGTAGCTAAACAAGTCGCGCGTTGGCCGTAATGTCACGATGATGCACTTGGCTGGGCCATCTTCATCAACGGTTAGGTCACGTTGGGTGTCTTCATCTAACAATGGCGGACGCGATGCACCACGCGGTTGCGGGGTCAGGTTGCCATTGCTGTGCCCATTGCCAGCGGGCGGGCTGGGTGCATAAGCAGCCGGGGCATCTGTCATTGCGCTGCCTGGGCGGCGGCGTCGATCACCAGACATTTCAAGCGCCCACTCTGGCACATCGTCATCATCAGGCTGGATGGGCGGCTGCATAGCGCTAGGGCGTTGGTCTGGCGGCACATCCATATAAGACTTGACCGCAGGCACTTGCGCCGGATCGTTATGCTCAACGCGTTCTTCATCAAAGAGCGCCCAGATATCATCTGGCGGAATGTCGTCGTCAGGCGTCATCAGGTCGGGCGTGAATTCAGGCACGTATAGCCCTTCTTCTTCCGCGACAGACACCGTTGACGGCGGTGTTGGCTTGACCGCAATGGACTTCGCGGCAGGCGCCGGTGCTTTTTCAACAACCGGCGGCGTAGGCGCAACGGTAATTTTTGCGGCGGGTGCAACCGGTTCCGGCTTAGCCTCTGGCGCAGGCTTTATTTGCGGCTGCGGCGCTGCTGGCGGCGGGCTGGCAGGCGCTTTGGCTGGGGCAGTAACCGGCGGCGGTGTTGGCGCTGGTGCGGGCTTTTCTACCGCAGCAGGTTTAGGTGCCTCAGGCTTAGCAACTGGTGCTGGGCTTGGTTCCGGAGTTGGGTTGGGTGCTGGTGGCTCAGGTGGATAGCTACCGTAATCAAACGGAGCGGATTCACTAGGATCTTTTGCTTCTGGCTCAATAGCAGTCGTGATTTTGGCCGTCGTCGCCATCGAATCCACTAGCATTTTTGAGCCGTCAGACCCATCGACCTTACCGCTGACAATCACCAGCTGTTCGACTTCAACCCACTCGCGGATTTCTGCCCACGTGCGCGGGAATACCACCAAACCAATCTGACCTTGTAAGTCTTCCAGATCGATAAAGGCCATCGGATCGCCTTTCTTGGTGGTGTGATATTTGATGCTGCTAATGGTTCCAGCTACGGTTACCACGCGACCTTGCATGCTGCCATCCATTTCGCCACTAAAGGCGGTGATGACGTGCTGCAAATATTCCATGTGCGTCATCAGCGGATGTTCGCCGACGTAGGTGCCGACCAGTTCTTTTTCCCAACTGCGCAGTTGGCGGTCAGGCACTTCTGGAATATTGGTTGGCAAGGTGATGCCAGAATTTGAAGGGCCGGTCATCATGTCGAACATGCTAACTTGCCCGGCTTCAGCGGCCTTGTGCGTGGCGCTACTGATGCTCACAATCTGATCCATCACGGCCAGTAGCGTGTTGCGCGAAGCGAAATCATCTAATGCGCCCACTTTGATCAGGCATTCCAACGCGCGCTTACCGACCTTGCGCAGGTCACAGCGGCTTGAAAGGTCATCTAGGCTTTTGAACGGACCCTCGGCACGCGCCCGGACGATTTCGGCCACGGGGCCTTCACCGACGTTCTTGATCGCGCCCATCCCAAAGCGGACGTTGCTGCCTTCTTCTGAGTCTTCAATGGTGAAGTCCCAGTCGCCGTGGTTGATGTGCGGCGGCAGAATTTCCACGTTCATCGTGCGGGCATTGGCCACGTACAACGTTACTTTTTCGGTGTTGCCCTTTTCCGCACTGAGCAGCGCGGTCAGGTATTCCACCGGATATTGCGATTTGAGATACGCCGTTTGAACGGAGATCACGCCATAGGCCGCCGCATGGGCCTTGTTGAAGCCGTAACGCGCAAATTCAAGCCAGTCTTCAAAGACGGCCTTGGCCTCTTCTTTAGACATCGTGCCTTGTTCAGCACAGCCGTTGACGAACATCTTCTCGTGTTTGACGAGCAGTTTTTGCTTTTTCTTCGCAATCGCTTTCCGCAATTCATCGGATTCAGACAGCTTATAGCCGGCCAAGTCCACTGCGGCGCGCATGATCTGTTCTTGGTACACCGCAATGCCGTAAGTCTCGGCAAAGATCGGCTCCAGCGATTCATGCTTGTAGATTGTTTCTTCCTTGCCGTGCATCCGGTTGATGTACGTTGGAATGAAGTCAATTGGTCCCGGTCGATACAGCGAGATCATCGCGACTACGTTGTCGAGGTTTTCCGGCTGCATTTCCATCAGGAACTTGCGCATGCCCGCGCCTTCCACTTGGAACACGCCCGGCACGTTGCCATCGCCCAGCAGCTTAAAGCTAGACGGATGATCCACCGGAATGGTGTTGATGTTGTATTCAATGCCGTGCCGCTCTTTGATCAGCTCACAAGCACGCGCCATAATGGTCAGCGTGCGTAGGCCTAAGAAGTCAACCTTGAGCAGGCCAAGATCTTCCACCACGGCCATTTCAAACTGCGTCACCGACTTAATCATCGGCTCCACATTGCCCGGCGGGCGCGTGAGCGGGATGTATTCGGTCAGTGGCAGGTCTGACACAATCACCCCAGCGGCGTGCGTCCCGACGTTGCGGAAGGTGCCTTCAAGGCCAGCGGCCGTGTCTAGCAATTCACGCATTTGCGGATTGTTGTCATACACCTGCTTGAGGTCTGGAATATCAACAATCGCGTCTGAAATTTTTGGTGATTTCCCTTGTACAGACGGCACCAGCTTGGCGACTTGGTCAACCTCTGGCAATGGAATATCCATCACCCGGCCAACGTCGCGAATAGCCGCGCGGGCTTTCATTTGCCCAAAGGTGATAATCGAAGCGACCTTGTCTGAGCCGTATTTGTTGACACAATATTCCAGCAGTTCGGCGCGGCGATCATCTGGGAAGTCGAGATCGATATCCGGCATCGAAATCCGACCCGGATTCAAGAAGCGTTCAAAGATCAGCCCCATTTCGAGCGGATCTACAAACGTAATTTTGAGAGCGTACGCTACCAACGACCCCGCCGCTGACCCGCGTGCGCCGTACCAAATATCACGGTTGGCCGAGAACACACACAGATCCCACACAATGAGGAAGTAGGCGTCAAAGCCCATGCGATTGATAACGCCCAGTTCATACTCAAGGCGTTCGAGATAGTCTGGCTTGTCGCGCCAGTCTTTGCCAACGCGCTCATCTAGACCCACGTCGCACAGCGCGCGCAGGTAGTGTTTGGCATCGTTGTAGCCTTCAGGCACCTCAAAGAGCGGGAGGTGGTAGCCATCACTATCAAGGTTGACATCGCAACGCTCAGCGATCATCAACGAGTTAGACAATGCACCATCGATATGGCCGAATAACGCCTGCATTTCTTCGGCGCTGCGCATGTAGTACGTGTCACAGCTCATGCGCATCCGCTTCGGGTCGGTAAGCACAGAGCGGGTTTGGATGCACATCATAATGTCGTGCAGCTTGGCATCGGCACGGTCAACGTAGTGCGTATCGTTGGTGGCTAGGAATTTGCCGTTATAGCGTTTTGCCAGATCGATGAGGCCTTTGTTGACATCATGCAGTTCTGGAATTTCGTGGTCTTGCAGTTCAAAGAAAAAGTTGTCTTTGCCAAACGCTTCGTAGTAGTAGTCGAGCAGCTCGGTGGCTTTTTCAGTGTTGCCCGCTTGCAGGGCTTTGGGTACTTCACCCGCCAAACAGCCGGTCGTACAGATCAGACCTTGGGCGTGTTCCGCTAAAAAGTCATGGTCAACGCGCGGGCGGTAGTAATAGCCTTCAAGCTGCGATGAACTCGCAATTTTGAGCAGATTTTGATAGCCAGTTTGGTTTTCGGCCATCAACAGCAGGTGGAATGGCTTGCGGTCATACTGCGCGTTCTTTTGCGTCATGCCGCGCGGCGCCATGTAAGACTCCATCCCAATAATCGGTTTGATATCTTCAGCCTTGCACGCTTTATAAAAATCAATCACACCATGCATTGCGCCGTGGTCGGTAATGCCGAGCGCGGGCATATTCATCTCTTTGGCCTTGGCAACCATCTTTTGAATGTTGCTGAATCCATCGAGCAGAGAATACGTGGAGTGATTATGAAGATGGACGAAGGAAGAAGAATCGCACATGAAAGCGTGGTAATGAGTACTAGTTATTTGTTATTGATTGATATAAGGCTAGGTGATTTTGCGCAAGACGGGGTGGTCATATCACCTATAAATCCGTTGAGGAATGTGTGTTCTATTGTAGCATGCGGGGCAGGTTAGAAAGCCTAAAATTTGGCTTGGATTGGTGAATAGTCGTATCGATTTATGACCCTGTATTTTTAACTGAGACAAAGGCAAGCCCGACTTCATCAGTGATTTGAATCGTGATGGGCGTTAGGCGTGCATTATTTTCAGCAATCGGATTGCTATGGTGAATTTGCCCGTCAATTGAAACAATGATTCGATCGCCAAGTTGTTTAATTTGGATCACTGGGCAGCGCCCATCCGCTAAGTCGATGGTGCGTAAGTCAGAAATTCTAGTCTCGGCACTGTTGCCAGCATAAATTTGACTGCTGATTGTATTGCCTGCATCTGCTTTATATTCATAGCGCCAGTCGGGACCAATATTGACACGAAAGACGCCTTTACAAGGTTGCTCAGGCTGAATGTTCTTGGTAATGATTTGTAGCGTTCGGTCTGTTAAATCGCTATTAACCAGCTCAAGCTCCAACGCGCCGACGCCCGAAATAAGATCTAACGACGTTTCGCTTCTGCTGGCCAGCACGCCCGCAAAAAAGAACGGTTCGCCACTTAGAACTAACCAGTCATCGCTTAGCGCCGGGCCGTGAAAATTATCTATAAACGGGGTTTGAAACAGGATTGCAAGCG
>JAHDBW010000184.1 GCA_020630175.1 Anaerolineales bacterium | reverse complement strand
TTTTTACGCAATATATTAGTGCCCATTACACCAACGTGTTTATCTAGGCGCTTGCCGTCTTGCATAAACATCAGCGTTGGCATACTGCGCACCTTGAACTTCTGCGCCAATTCAGGGTTGCGGTCTACGTCTACCTTTGCAATCAAGACTTGGCCATCATATTCTTCAGCAACTTCACGCAAAATACCGCCCATTGTTTGGCAAGGGCCACACCACGTGGCGTGAAAATCTACTACTACTGGCACAGTTGCATTACGTACGGTTTCTTCCCAATCTTCTAAGTCCACATCAATCGGGCGGGCAAACGGATGGCGCTTTTTGAAAAGTGATTTGAACATTTTGATTATCTCCGAGTAAACTTACGTATTGAGTATTGGGCAATTGCGCTTGGCAAAAGCAAGTCTTTCTATCGTTTTGTGTCATCGCTCAATAATCTGCACTATCCAACACAAGCCTATTAGCAAATTAGGGAGTTTCCATGGTTCACGGTACCCACAATGCAGTTCCAGATGATCGGAACGCGAACGTTCTTATTTACGTCAATGGTGAATTTTTCCACCGTGACGACGCCAAAATTTCTGTCTTTGATAGCGGCTATTTAGTTGGTGATGGCATCTGGGATGCCATGCGGTTGCACGACGATGTGCTCGTCTTTGCCGATGCCCATCTTGACCGGCTCTTTCAAGCCGCCAAAGCTGTGCACATGGATATTGGGATGACCCGTGAAGAGTTGACGTCTGAACTATGGAAAGTCTTACGTAAAAACGATATGCACACCCACGTACACATCCGCTTTATGCTGACACGTGGTATCAAGAAGACCCCCTCGCAAGACCCACGCCTAACCATTTCCGGGCCTAATCTTGTGATTATTGCAGAGCATAAAAAAGCTGACCCCGGCTCTAAAAATAAAGGCATTACCTTGTTTACTTCAACCGTACGGCGGGGCTCCCCTGATTATTTAGATCCACGCCTGAACTGCCATAGCAAGCTGCATGAAGTGATTGCGCTCACCCAAGCCATTGAAGCCGGTGCCGACGAAGCACTCATGCTAAATGTTCATGGGTTTGTGAGCACTTGTAATGCGACCAATTTCTTTATGATCAAAAATGGCGAAGTTTGGACTTCAACCGGTCAATACTGTATGAACGGCATTACCCGGGGCAAAATTATTGAAGTTGGCCGCCGAGCGGGGCTAACCGTTTTAGAGAAAAACTTCTCGCTCACCGACGTTTACGATGCCGACGAAGCCTTTGTCACTGGCACCTTTGGTGGGGTAACACCGGTCAATATGATCGATGGGCGCAGCATTGGCCAACCGGGAATGGGGCCAGTGAGTGAACACCTGCATCACCTATACGAAGCTGAAATTGAACTTGCTGTTGAAGCAGGCAAAGTTGGCCCAGAAGAACACTAGTCGGTCGGTGTATACCGTAAATGCCTACTGAATAACTGTTTTGCATAGCGCTTATTGGCGTTGGATTAGCGTCTGCACTAATCAAAATAGAGAAGGCTATAATTTGGTGCGTTTTGGCAGCTATGCCAATACTTTATCTACCTACGCGGAGTATGAAATCTATGGAATATCGTTATCTTGGTCGGTCTGGTTTAAAAGTTTCTGCCCTTTCTTTGGGAGCTTGGGTTACTTATGGTGGCCAGGTTGGAGAACAAATTGCCTATGAATGCATGACAGAAGCTTATGATAACGGTGTCAATTTCTTTGACAATGCCGAAGTTTATGCAGACGGCAAAGCTGAGACTGTAATGGGTAACGTTATTCAGCAGGCGGGCTGGAAACGCTCTGACTTGGTGATCTCCACTAAAATCTTTTGGGGCGGTAATGGCCCAAATGATAAGGGGCTGTCTCGCAAGCACATCATGGAAGGCACAGATGCAGCTTTAGAGCGGCTACAGATGGACTATGTCGACTTGTTGTTCTGCCATCGGCCAGATTTGCATACGCCTGTTGAAGAAACTGTACGCGCAATGAACACCCTGATTGAACAAGGCAAAGTCTTTTATTGGGGCACCAGTGAATGGTCAGCTGTGCAAATTATGGAGGCGCATCGGGTTGCCAAAGATTTGGGCCTAATTGGCCCACTGATGGAACAACCGCAATATAACATGTTGCACCGTGAGCGTTTTGAAGTTGAGTACAGCCGCTTATATTCTGAAATTGGTTTGGGCACAACAATCTGGAGTCCGCTAGCCAGTGGTTTGCTGACTGGTAAATACAATGATGGCATTCCAGAACAATCGAGAGCCGCAGAGCCTGGTTATGAATGGTTACGTGAGCGTTTTGAAGGGCAAGAAGGCCGTGACGCGATTGAAAAAGTAAAACGCCTGGCGCCAATTGCGGCAGATTTAGGCTGCTCATTGGCTCAGCTGGCATTGGCATGGTGCTTGAAAAATCCAAATGTTAGCACTGTCATTACTGGCGCATCACGCGCTAGCCAAGTTACTGAAAACATGAAAGCACTGGGCATCGCCAAGCAGCTTGATGCAGATGTTATGGAACAGATTGAAGCTGCGCTACAAAACAAGCCAACCCCAGAGCACGATTTTAGAGAAAACTAGAGTTCATGTTTGCTGACCTTCATACTCATGAAGGTCAGCATTTTTATATGCTGCGTTTTATGCAAGCCTCGCACCCATCCCCCTCACAATCATCTTCAGTTTTTAATCGCACTACGCTTGGGCTAGGTTGTATTGTGCTGATTTGGCTGGCGGTGAGCTTGCCGTCTGTCATGACCTATCCAACGCCAACATCTGATGATGCGTGGTTTGGCTCAATGGCTTGGAGCTTTGTTCAAACGGGCAGCATGCACAGTACGTTTATTTCCTCTACTGGTCACCAAGATGGGATTGCACATGTGGCTCAAGGCTATATCTTAGGGCTAAGTGCATTGTTTAGCTTTTTGGGTCCCTCGTTACATGCCGCACGTTTATTTGGGGTGGCGGGCCAGCTCTTGGGTGCTATTCTGTTGTATTTAGTGGCGCGTAAGATCACAAATAAAGCGGTTGCTGTTAGCACATTTGCATTTTATTTATTTTCAATTCGTGCCTTGCAGATCAGTCATCTTGTGCGCCCTGAATCTTGGGTTAGTGCGTTCACAATCTTGCAAATTCTAATTTTGCTGTCCATATTAGAGACGCCCACTTTTCGCAAAGGGCTGTTACTGGGATTGACCGCTTGGGTTACGATTACCTTCTATATTATGGCGGCTCATACTGCTATTTTTGTTGGATTGGTGGTGCTGTATACGGTTCGTAAAAACCGTGACAGACAGCTTTTGGTTGGGTATAGCATTGGTGCTCTTGTGGGGATGGTCGGCTGGATTTGTATTCAACTGGTCACCAATAATGATCCTTCTCTTGAAAATTGGTTAATTCTGTTTGGGTCTGGGCAAGAACAAAAAGCATCTGGGCTGTCGCTTTATTTCTCACGGACTCAATTGATGATCGTAAAGGGATTTATTCAGCACTCTTCAGTTGGGATTGTTGAAGTTGCTTTGGCGGTTATTGGTTGTGGCTATGCAATTTTTGCCAAATATGAGTACAAGGTAATTTTGCTAGGCTGGGCATTTGCGCTTTGGCAGAGCTTATTTTTTCCATATCGCAATCTATTGCACAGCGTCGATTTTCTGTCTGTTTTTAGTATCTTTATGAGTCTTGGCCTCTTTGCAATGGCAATAGGCGTTTGCAAAATCTGGCCACAACGTCAAGAGCTGATTTTTACAGCGTTAGTCTTGCCTGTTGTTGCTGTGTTTATTTATGGATCAATCAAGCTTGGCTATGCCAATCGCGTGGTCGATTTCCCACAATATTCTGCTGATCTAATCGCTGCAGTGCCTGCTAATACAAAAATTATGGGCGAAGGCACGTGGTGGTGGGTCTTTAATGAAGGAAACTATGTTTATGATTTCCAACTCTCCGAATTGAATATTAACGACGACATTATGGCTGAGACCCTAGACGATTGGGGCATTGACATTGTCTTGCTTGATGAAGACCTGGCGTCTTGGGTGCCTCCTTCGCATTCGATGCATGTCTTTTTGAAAGATCATGTGCTGGCAAATTGCACACGAATAGACAGTGTTAGTGGGCCGTTTTACGGAATAGAGACTGGACAAGTCGCAGAAAAAGTCACCGATATTTACGACTGTCGCTAAGTTAAATAAAAACGGCGCCTCAAAAAGAGACGCCGTTTTTATTTAACTTAGGAGCCGCTACTGCAATGTAGCGCGTGCAAAATCTACTTCAGGTATGAGTCTGAACTGGATGCCATTGCTAGAAAAGAGACTTTTGGCTTTGCTGCGATTGGCTTTGACCGTTTAGGGTTGGCCTGTAGCGCAAGTTCAAATAGTTCACGGTCACTACCATACATAGCAACAGGTGGCTTGATTTTCGTGTTCTTGTTTGTCTTCATAGGATTTCTCTTTTCGTGTGTTAGCGCTTATAGAAAATAGTCTTGAATAGCGAATATTCGCTAAAAGAATTCTATGCTACTTCTTAGGCTAAGTCAACGTTCAATAGGCTATACTTGATGCAGTCTGTTAATTTCTGCATATTTATAGCAATTTGCAACCCTTCTAACGCGGAAAATACACCTCAACAAACCTATGAACAGTGGATTGGTAAACATTATTTTTGGCATGAAAGTGCGCCAAGGTCGTAATGCGGTTGGCATGAACTTATCTGAGTTCGCTGCTGCCTGCGAGCTTTCGCCTTCATATGTAACTGAAATTGAAAAGGGTCGGAAGTATCCGCGCTCCGACAAGATTATGCGGATTGCGCAAGTGCTCAATAAAGAGTACGACGAACTGGTCTCAATCAAGTTGCCAGCAAGTTTGGCGCACCTTGAAGCGGCACTATCTAGCAATATCTTGATGGATTTTCCGTTTGAAGAATTTGGCTTTGAAGCTGCTGACATTGTAAATATGTTGACGCGCCAGCCAGATAAGGCAAGCGCGCTAATTCACGCGCTTATCGAAATTAGCCGCCGCTATGACGTGCGCGAAAGCACATTTTTACGCGCCGCGCTCCGTTCTTACCAAGAGTTAAATGAAAATTATTTTCCAGACTTGGAAGAAAAAGCAGCGGAGTGTATTCAAAAATATGGCTTGTCTAAACTACCAATCCCATTGGCAGATATTGAGGCGCTTTTAAACAAAGAATTCAATATCCAAGTTAATTATGATGATCTAGCCACAAAGCCAGAGCTTTCGCATTACCGGTCTGTTTTCTTAGACGGCGTGCAGCCAACCGTTTTATTAAACGAAAAGATGTCGGTTGAGCAACGTAAATTTGCGTTGTTACGTGAGCTTGGTTATCAAGTTCTAGATATCAAAGAACGCAATATTGCTTATTCGCCAGACCGGGCCGATTCTTTTGAGCAGGTGTTAGGTGATTTTCGGGCGTCTTATTTAGCTGGGGCCTTGCTAATTCCAAGGAATGAGATTCAAAATGATATTGCGGCATATTTTGATTTACCGCAATGGGAATATAAGCCGCTGCTCAAAATGCTGAAAAAGTATGAGATCTCACCTGAGGCGCTATTACATCGCTTTGCGCAGGTAATTCCCGAATATTTTGGCATCAAGCTGCATTTTTTACGGTTCAATACCGGTGAAAATACGCCATATGAGCTAACCAAAGAACTCAACCTCAATCAACTCATTGTGCCGACTGGGATTGGTTTGAACGAACACTACTGTAGACGCTGGCTTTCTATCAGGCTGCTAGAAGATTTGAGTACGGATCAAAGCGCACATGTCACGAATGATGGCCTGGCTGTTTCTGTTCAAATGTCAGAATTCCTCAATACACAAGATCGTTTCTTATGTATCGGGTTTGGGCGCACGCCAGCCACTTTAGGCGGGCGCTCTACAAGTTCAATTGTAGGCTTCCGTGTAGAACCTGACTTGCATAACACTATTCGATTTATGCATGATCCAAAAATCTTCCGAGTATTGATTGACCAAACGTGCGAGCGTTGTAGCTTGTCCGCAGCGCAATGCGCTGACCGCGTGGTACCGCCGGTGATTGTGCAAAAGCAAGAAGCTAGCCTCCAACGCCGCAAAGCATTACGCCAACTAATGAACAAACATGGAGCTTAAATCTGATGACTAAAGAACTTGCAACACTAGCCGGTGGCTGTTTTTGGTGCGTAGAAGCAGTGCTTGCCAGAGTAATTGGCGTTGAAGCTTCTGTTTCTGGCTACATGGGTGGTGAAACCGAGAACCCAACCTATAAAGACATTTGCACTGGACGCAGTGGGCACGCTGAAGTAATCCAAATTACCTTTGATTCAACAGTAGTTAGCTATCGCGAACTTGTCCAAATGTTTTTTACTGCACATGATCCAACAACATTGAATCGTCAAGGTGCTGATGTTGGGACACAATATCGCTCAGCTATTTTTTATCATTCCGATGCGCAGCGTGAAGTCGCGGAGTTGGTCATTAGTGAACTTACTGCTGAAGGCATATTTCCGAATCCGATTGTGACTGAAGTGACTGCTGCAAGTACGTTCTATCCCGCTGAAGCCTATCACCAAGACTACTACACACAAAACCCAAATCAGGGCTATTGCCGTGTTGTGATCGCACCAAAGTTGCAAAAATTCAAGGCGCAGTTTGCAGATAAATTGCGTGCTTAGCGCCTAATACGCCTTATGTGAATTACACCACTAGAAAATAGATGTAGCCGCGACAGCGCTGTCGCGAGATCAAAAAACACAATGAAAGTGCGCTTCAACTCGCGAAAATTACCGCATTTATCCAACGGCAATCTCGCGAGTTCGCACTCGTGGCTACGCGCAACTTTGGTGTCCGTTCATCATTTGAATTCACATAAGGCGTCTAATAGAAATTAGACGTCCCCCTCACCACATAACAATTTTTTGACAGGCTTACTTCAATCTTTTTAGCGACTTAACCTGAGTTCTGGATAACGCGATGCGCAGCCAAATGATATATGGCGTCTCTTATATGCAGTAAGGCCACCCTGGCCTGGCTCTGTAAACATAATCTCAATTTGCTTTTGTTAACTTCACCGAGACCAAGCTGGTC
>JAHDBW010000183.1:3593-7112 GCA_020630175.1 Anaerolineales bacterium | reverse complement strand
AGATCGCCAATCACGCCGATTTGCCAGAGCACTAAGTGCGATGCCGAATGGAACGGGCGCTCATAGACTAAAAAGTCGGTTGCTTCATAAGAGAGGCAGCCAGACTCGGCGGGATCAAAGCCGAGGTCGGCAAAGAGACAGTCTTCCGCAGAAATGCCGGGGAGCATTTGCGCGGGAAAGCCTTCTTCGCGTGCCAGCGTAATCATGCGGTGTGAGGGCGTGACGAACACGCCCGGATGCCCATAAAACACGGCACACACGCGTTGCCCCGTACGGACGGCGTCCATCACCGTAGTAACCATCGCATTGTAAGTGTCGATGCGGCGCGTGTGCTGCTGGTAGAGCGGTTCAAGCGATGTGGCGTTTGCATTGAGCGACGTTAGCCACGCCGCGCCAACAGCACCAGGAATCATAAAAAACACCTGCTCTGCTGCGCGAATGTAGCCTAGTGCTTCAGCAGTCAGGTGCGCAATTTGTTGGATGCCAGTGCCAACAACGGTTAGTGAGCCTTTAGGCATCTGAGTTTTCTACGTGCAAAACGATTTTCTTTGTTTCTACCGCATGATAAGTGTGATCGATCAGGTCATATGCATACAGAATTTGGCCGTTAGAAACGCTCACGTGATTATGCTTCTCATTTAGAAAGCCATTAAGTGACCGTGAGTATTCATCAATTCCGCTGATTTTTGTTACCAGTGCAAAACGAAGCGTCTTTTCTGCGTTTGAAATCACAAATGCCTGCGCAGGTTGAACAGGCTCTTTTGGGGCTTCAGGAATACTATGCGCAAAGATTTTGATCTCAAAATGCGTAATTTTTACAGGGTGTGTCTTTCCCGTAAATGCGTGTTGCATATTTATAGAAAAGCCTTCAGAAGCCGCGCCTTCATACTCGAATACACGGACAACATCATGCTCAGGATCTACGCCAAAAGTACCGACCAAAGACTCTTTTGCCTGTAATACAGTGATAGTACCGTTATTATCACGCGCACCCAAAATCGAAAACTTGTTATTGAGTGTATCTTGCTGAACGAACATTTGCTGGTCAGCCGCGCTTAGGTTGGCATCGGCCATCACTGCGTTAGGATCCGCTTTAAAACGCGTTAGCAAGGTTGGGTCATCAACCAAGGCTTGTAAAAAGTCTACTAAATTCATGGGGATCTCCTCAGATCATGTTTGTATAACGGCGAATGCCGTTATATGCGATTGGCTTAACGACGCTGTAGAAACAGCAGTGTTACCGTAAGTGAAACTATACGTAGCAAGCGCGAGCAGATCGTTAACACCTAGTCTGCTCGTTTCAACTTAAGCAAGCAAGCGCAGCACTTCTTCACCCAGCCCTTTACTATTTTCCTGCGCAGCAGAGGGCGCTGGTAAAAACAGTTGACTGGCTAACGCAGTAAGCTTTTTTTGTGTCCCGATTTCTATTGCGCGATGTCCTTGTACCTGAAGCAGCAACTGTTGTGCTCGATCTGGGTCTTGCAATTGCAGGAAGGCGTCTGCTAAGTCGACCACAATATCTAGCGATCTGGCGGTCAAGCCTGACTGAACGGCTATGGCCAATGCGGACTTTAGTGACAGCAGGGCTGCTGACGGATTGGTGGCTAGTTGAAAGCGCCCTAAGCCTTGATAAGTGTTCAATTGTTCAATTACCAAATTGCTTTTTTTACAAATGACAAGCGCCTTTTCAAAATATGCTTGCGCAGCGATGACATCTTCTTGCAAATGGGCTAGCCGACCAAATCCGATCAACGATTGAACAACTGTTGAATCGGACCCAATTTTTCGGGCAACTTTTATGCTTTTATCAAAATACGCTTCAGCCTGAGAGAGATCAGCAAGGTCTACAGCAGTCACACCGAGTAATCCAGTCACGATGGCTATACCCCACTCGTATTGTTCGGCTTCATAGATTTCAAGACTACGTCGATAAAAAGTCTGTGCCGTTTCTGGCTTCTCAATTTTGCGCTGCACAGCCCCAGCGATTGTTAGGATATGGGCCACCGCCGTTGCTGGCAGCAAATCCTCATGCTTAACGGCAAGCGCCAGATATTTGCTAGCCTGCTCATATTGGGCTTGCGTATACGTAATCAACCCCAGTTCGTGGTAAACCATCTGCGTCTCTACTAATTGTGGAAATTGCTCACAAAACGGAATGGCTTGTAGTAAGAGTTGTTTTGCTGGTTCGAGTTGGAGCTGATTGTGATATAAACCAGCAAGCCGCACATGCAATAAGAGCAACAGGCTTATATCGCTAGCGTCAAGGGTCTTGATCATTTCAAGCGCCTGCTGAAAGAGCGGAATCCCTTCGCGTGTACTGTGGCGTATAGAAAGATACTGGTACACCGGCTGAACTGCCATTTGCAAAAACGGCTCAGACTTTTCAGCAATTGCCCACTGCCACGCTTGCTTAACATTTGCAAAATCGGCATCAATTGCGTCCAACACCTCTCCCTGCCGCCCAGTGGCATGTTCTGGATGATTGGCCTGCAAGAAGTTAGCAAAGTAGGTGGCGTGCTGCTGTGTTAACTTGGCGCGATCCGCTGAACTGCCCGCGCATTTCGCGGTAATGTATTGATGAAACAGTGGGTGCCAGTCGTAGCGTTCGGCCGTTACGCCCAACAGCGATTTATTGACCAACTGATAGAGCGTTAGCAGTGTGGCGGAGGTGACCGCTTCGGCGGCTTCACGGGTAAAGCCTCCGTGAAAAGTTGCGAGCTCACACAGGGTTTGTTGTTCAACCGCGGCTAACAAGTTCCATGAATAATCAAACACCACGGTCATGCTGCGGTGCCGCGGGTCACTATCACGGTTATTGCTCACAAGCACAGCGAGGCCGCGTTCAATCTCCGCCACGATTTGTTCGCAACTCAACATCATGCGCCAAGCAGCGGCCATCTCAATGGCGAGTGGCAGACCATTGGTCAATTCACAAATGCGCCTGATGGCGGGCAGCGCCGCAATGTTTGTTAGCGCCGGCTGCACCAAACGCGACCGCTCTACAAACAGCTTCAGCGCGTCTGATGCCACGTCTAGCCCTTGTAAGAAGAATTTGACTTCACCGGCAATTTGCAAGCTCTCACGCGAGGTTGCAAGCACGTGTAGCTGTGGTAAGGCTTCTAACAGTTGTTTGAGCTGCTGCACTGCGCCGTCTGCTAACAGGTGTTCAAAATTGTCTAGCACTAGCAACACTTGCTGGTCTTGCCAGTGTGTAATCAGGGCTTGCAGTGGGTCTGTGCCGGGACTAATTTGGGCGGTCTTGGCAATTTGGAGCGCAATATCTGCAGCCGATTTGAGCGGCGCTAACTGCACCACCCAGACGCCAGCCGTAAAGTGCGGCCGTAGCTGGTGCGCAACTTCAATTGCTAGCCGGGTTTTTCCAATGCCGCCTTGGCCCAAAATGGTCACTAAGCGCTGGTCTGGAATGGTTGTTTTGAGCGTTTCTATTTCAGCTGTCCGGCCAATGAGCGCCGAGACGGCGCTTGGCAGGTTGTGGCGTGGCACATCAGTAGGCGGCGT
>JAHDBW010000183.1:0-3493 GCA_020630175.1 Anaerolineales bacterium | reverse complement strand
TCTGGCATGACCAGCGCCGTTGCCCTGACCGTTTGCCGGGTAATATCCAAGGCGTCTTCGCCAACGGCCGCCCGAATAACGCGCAGCGCATAACGTAACGATCCATTCGCCCGGGCGCGGTCTACAGCAGGCCAGAAAAGCGATGCCAGCGTGGCCCGACTGTGCACCTCACGCGTGATGACAAGGTAGATGAATAATGCAAAGGCCTTCTGAGTCCGAATCTGTTTAGGCTCTGCGTTGACCGTTAGCTGTGGGGTTCCGAATAAAGATAGCTTGATCAATTACAAATTCTCTGGCTGGGTATGCCGCCACCATTGCAACTGTGCAACTCACCCGGCGGCGGTTGCGCCTGTAACGGAGGCATCGACGCTCACTAAATCAAAAACGATAGTAATCTCAGCAAGCACCCTTTTCTTTTACTTAGTTAGCCAGATTTTACAGCAAACAATCATTACTTAGATTATAAATTTATTTCAAATCTCTAACACAAGCAGGGTGAGACAACCGCGCTGATGTAAAAATGACCTAAGCGAAGCCACGCTTCGTTAACGATCTACTCCCGTTTGATCCTTATAGTTCAATACAGATATCCAATATTGAAATTGACCTAGTTTGCTAACCACACGCAGTATAGGAAGGAGCAATCGCATGCGCACCCACCAAAACAAAGTTACGCTCACCAATCCACTCATCACAACTATTCGTTATATTGATCACTCGTTCCATGCGCCAAAGGGGCAAGCGCTGCCGCAACTGCCGGTAACAATCAGCCAAGATGATTACACGTGGACACTCTCCACCAACAGTGACCACCAAGCGTCTGCCGATATCGCGCGTGCCTTTAGCGCCGCCTGCAATGGAAATATGCACGTTTACGCCCCCAGTAGCAGTGCAAAAACACCAACGACGTTGAACTTTTACTATGGCGTCTGTATTACTTTCCTGATTGGCGGAGTGACGTACACAACAAACCTGTTTTTAGGGCATGGTCCGGCTACTTGGTGGATCGGTGGCAACAACATGACCAACAACCATGCACCTTGGCTTGCACTAAACAGCGCCACCAGTTCATCTTCGCCGCTCTTGAGATTGTCTGGCACAGTGGACACATTCAATTTTGTACTGGTGCTAATCGATACAAACCCTCAGAAAATGAAAGCCACAACCTTCAGGGCCTCGCGCTTAGGCATTCTCTGATGTTCCACATTAGAAGCTGCGAAAGTTTGTCTGTATAGTTACCCTGGCAGGCTGACTTAGGTCAGAACACCCACAAAATATTTTTGCGTAAATGACCAGCAGCACGAAGCCCTCCCCCAACATCATCCACGGCGTGATCCTCATTATCGTCGCGGCGCTTTGTATTTCTTTGCAGGATGTTGTCTTCAAAACCTTTAGCAACGCCCTCACGCTCTGGCAGATTTTTGCGTTGCGCGGCGTTCTGGCTGTTTCAATGCTGGTGGCAATCAGTTGGCAACGCGGTGAGCCGCGCGCCATTATCCGCGCGGCGTTTACGCGCTGGTCTATGCTGCGGGCAGTGTTCATCACCACAACATTTTTGGCTTTTTATGCCGCGATTCCGTTTCTAAGTCTTTCAACAATTGGCGCCGCCAACTACATCGCGCCGATCTTTGTGGCGCTGCTGTCTGCGTTTGCGCTCAAAAAAGCGATTGGCATATTTGGCTGGTTAGGCGTTGTCTTGGGATTTATCGGGGTGGTGATTCTGTTACAGCCCGGTACGGATGCCTTTTCTCTGTGGGTATTGCTGCCCGTGGTAGGCGCGGCGTTCTATGCCGTAGCGCACATTGTGACCGGCACAAAATGCGTGCAGACCCCTGCACTCGCTCTCACGCTTTCGCTAAATACCGTGATGCTCTTGGCTGGGCTTAGCGGCAGTCTGCTGCTAATCATAGTCCCACCTCAAAACGGCCTGGCTGAAGCGTACCCCTATATCTTTGGCACTTGGGCGGCCCTGCGCCTGACAGACTGGCTGGTAATTGCCTTGCTGGCTGGGTTCACCATTGTCATTGGCGTGTTATTAGCCCGTGCTTATCAGGTTGCGCCGCCTGCAATTGTCTCGACCTTTGAATATAGTTATCTGGTCTTTGTCGCCCTGTGGGACATCATTTTCTTTGGGATTGCGCCCACGTTTACTTCCATTGCAGGCATGCTGCTCATTGTGGTCGCGGGACTGTTGGTGTTGCGGCGTAAATAGCCTGGGCGATTTAGGCCTGATCTTGTTGCTTAACACCCAGTTCTGCTGAGAAAAACCCATCCCATTTTGAGGTGTGCTCTCGCAGCCAGCAGCTCCATTTGAATCTTCTAACGTTTGTCTGTATAGTTACCCCAGCAGGCTGACCCAAGGTCAGGACAACCACACCGTCAGCCGCCAACCAACTTACTTAGAAATTTACATCGAGGAGACCAACACTCTCATGTCAGATCTTGTTCCTATTGGTACGCTGCCCCCGCTTGGCACAGTACCAAAGAAAATGTATGCCCAAACCATCCGTGCCGATCGGTTCGGTGACCCAATTGACGCGTTTCAAATTGAAGAAATTGACACGCCAGAACTCGCGCCAGATGACGTGCTCATCGCAACAATGGCGGCAGGCATCAATTACAACAACGTTTGGGCCGCGCGTGGCATTCCAATTGACGTGATCAAAATTCGCCAAAAGATGGGCGAACCGTTTGACTTCCACATCGGTGGCAGTGATGTGTCTGGGATTGTGTATGCCGTTGGCGACAATGTAAACAACGTCTCCGTTGGCGATGAAGTTGTGGTGCACCACGGCACATGGAACTTAGAAGACAAATGGGTAAAAGCTGGCAAAGATCCAATCTTGGCCCCATCAGCTGCGATTTGGGGCTATAACACCAACTTCGGCTCCTTTGGGCAGTTCTGTAAAGCCTCTGCGCATCAAGTGATGCCAAAAGCCGACCACCTTTCATGGGAAGAAGCCGCTGCACCAACCTTGGTTGGCACTACGGCCTACCGCATGTTGTTCGGTTGGAAAGGCAACGAAATGAAAAAGGACGATGTTGTCCTCGTGTGGGGTGGCTCTGGCGGCCTTGGCACGCAAGCCTTGCAACTGGCAAAAGTGACCGGTGCCCGCGCCATTGCGGTCGTCTCTGATGATGAACGCGGTGAGTACTGTATCTCAAAAGGCGCAGTTGGTTATATCAACCGCAAAAACTTCAATCACTGGGGCGTCCCACCACACTGGACCGACAATGCCGGTCAAAAAGAATGGATGGCCGGTGCTCGCGCGTTTGGCAAAGCCATTTGGGAAGTTCTTGGTGAACGTCGCAACCCAGATATTGTCTTTGAACATCCGGGCGAAGCCACTATTCCAACCAGCATTTTTGTCTGTGAAGCAGGCGGCATGGTCGTGATTAGTGCTGGTACAACCGGCTTCTCTGCTGTGGTCGACTTGCGCTACCACTGGGTGCGCCAAAAACGCCTGCAAGGCTCGCACGGCACCAACGATCC
>JAHDBW010000182.1 GCA_020630175.1 Anaerolineales bacterium | reverse complement strand
ACGATTCCATTAACAATTCAGCAATTAACCGTTCAGCAGTTAATTATTCCTCCGCGCCTTCAAATAGTAGCCGCCGCACATCACCAAAAACGAAAGCGCTTGCTGCAGCGTCAGCACATAATACCCTTGCAAGCCCATCAGCGAGCCTGCACACAGGTTACCGACCATAAACCACAAATAACCAGATAGCCGCTCTTTCGACATTTGATACGTGCCAAAGACCATGCAAATGACAATCGCGATTTCTAGCACTTGGGTGATGCTGGTCAGGCCACCAAAATCATAGAGGCTGAGCATTAGCCCAACGCCCACCATCATCTTTGCCAACCGATCTAACCAGCGTGGTGGCGCAGCGGGCGCTGACGTCTGTTGCGTGCTAACAAGTCCCAGAAACATCGCTGGCGTTGAACTCAACTCAACAGCGGCGGCAATCCAATTGCGTTCGATACCAAAAATCGTAACCCAGGCGGGCACGCCAATTAGAAAGAAGAGCCACGCTAAACGGCGGCGTTTCCCTTGGATTAACACATCGCCCAATTCAGACGTGGTAAACAGCACCTTGCTTAGCAGGTAGCTAATCGCGCCCCAAAGTTGCAGCCAAATCGTAAAACTCATGGCGATATTATAAAATCAGCCCACCTTCCGGTTTACAGCAACCCATGGCGGATTTGACTGTAAGCGCGCACAATTATTCAGTTTGCAAGAGATCTGCTATGCCAAATCGTCCCAAAGTTTTTATCAGCCGCACCATCCCAGCCGAGCCGCTGGCTCGTATTGAAGCCGAATGTGAGGTTACCATGTGGCCGCATGATACACCGCCCAGCGTGGCGGAGTTGCACGCCGCCGTTGCCAATGTTGACGGACTGATGTCAATGCTCACCGAACGCATTGATGCCGCCTTGCTTGACGCTGCACCAAACCTCAAAGTGATAAGCCAATTTGCCGTGGGAATAGACAACATCAACGTCGCCGCCGCCACTGCACGCCAGTTGCCCGTGGGAAATACGCCCGGCGTGCTCACCGAGGCCACTGCGGATCAAGCCTTTGCGCTCTTGTTAGCCGCTGCCCGCCGCTTAGTAGAAGGCGTGGAATATGTGCGCAATGACGACTGGCAAACGTGGTATCCGCTGCAACTGTTAGGGTCAACCGTGAGTGGGGCAACCTTAGGGATTATCGGCTTGGGTCGGATTGGGCATGCTATGGCGCAGCGAGCCAAAGGCTTTGGCATGCGGATTTTGTATCACGGAGGTAGCAATCAGGACTTTGCTGCCGATGTTGGGGCTGAGCAAGTGTCACTAGACACGCTACTAAGCGAAAGCGATTTCGTCAGCCTACACTGTCCATTGACACCCCAAACAAAGCACATCATCAATGCCGCTGCACTGAGCCGCATGAAGCCTAGTGCGATTTTGATCAATACGGCGCGGGGTGGCGTGGTGGATAGTGCGGCGTTACTACATGCGTTGCAAACGCACCAAATTCGCTATGCTGCCTTAGACGTAACCGATCCGGAACCAATTGCCGCAGATCACCCGCTGGTGCATTTGCCAAACTGTATTGTTGTGCCGCACTTAGGCAGCGCAACTTGGCAAACACGCACTGCTATGGGCATGCTAGCTGCCGACAATTTATTGGCAGGGTTACGCGGAGAGCGCTTGCCAAATTGTGTCAATCCTGAGGTATATGGGTAGTGCTACGGCTTAAGAGCGCACGACGCATGCAGTTATAAATGAAACAATCAAGGCGTTCACAGCCTCAGTTCCCCTTACTTGAGCATTTCATGGCTATAGTCGGCACCCCAAATCTGCATCAGCAAATCTTCAATAATGGCCTTGCCGTGCAGATCCCACTCTTCAGCCCACGTCGCTTCAGGCGTTTCAAACAAGATCAGGTACATGATGTCATTTTCTAAGTCTGCAATCACATCGTAACGCAGGTGTTTGATCGGCGCTTTTACCGGGTCGCGCGCATCGACGGGCACATCCACGAGCATGTCGATATGATGCTGCACCATGACTTCATTTGGCGTAGTCCAAGATTGCGCGTCAAACAGTTGCACTTGCGTTTCAAGGTCGGCCAGCCCTTGCCCTAGTTGGATCGATTGCTCAAGCGCGTCTGGCAGATTTGTTACAACGTTGACCGTTAAGCCAGTAGAAAACCGATCATGCACCGCAATATCTTCTTTGGTCACAAAGAAAGCAATTGTGTTGGCCACTTCCTGTTCCTTATAGAACCATCCTTCCGGCATGCGTACCGTAAGATCTAACTTAGCAACGGGCTGATTCTGCCCGGTTGCAGCACTTGCTGCCACGGTAGACGTAGCCGGAACTGATGTTGCTGTTGGCAGTGGAGTGAAGGTTGCCGTTGGTTCTGGGCTAGGTGTTTGCGTTGGCACGGCCGTTGCTGTTGGCAGCGGCGTATTGGTTGGTAGTGGTGTGGCGGTTGGAGAGAGTTGCGCTATTGCCTGACAGCCCACTTGCGCTAGCAGCAGCGGTAATAACAAAAATAAAAAGTAGCGATGTTTCATTTATTTCTCCAGTATTGAGGCTAGTGTGGCGGTTGGTACCCATCTGTCCCAAATTCTAGCCCCGCATTTTCTGCAATCTCAGGCAGTAGTGGCGTAAAGTTCTCACCGGGACACACCGTGTCACCCGGCTGAAAATGACGATGCCCTGCCAAATGCGTGATGTCATAGGCATACGCTAAATAGCGCACTAACGCAGCGACGCTTGCTAACTGCGCTTCGGTTGGCATGGCATGCTCAAAGTTACCTGTTAGCGCAATGCCTAGTGTGCCAGTGTTGTAGCCGCCCGTATGGGAGCCTCGCACCCCAATGTCACGCCCTTCATAAATGACGCCGTCTGCACCAATCACAAAATGGTAACCAATATCCGCCCAAGCTTTATCACGCGTATGTTTGAGCTGAATTTCTTGCGGACCATCTGTTGCCGGTAATGCTGTGTGATGCAACACGATTGTATTGTAGACCTCATCTAAGGGATCCGCGTAGACCTTCCAACCGAGGGGATTCGTCGCTGGGTCGAATAAGCCCCGTTCATTTTGCGCATTGTGGTTGGGCAACTCTGCACCCCACTCTGCACGGGAAGTGATGGTTGGCGCTGGTGGCGCAACTGCTTGGCAGCCAGCCAACATTAGCGCGCCCAATAAACTAAAGCCAACTAGACTGCGCAACGTTGGCACCTTACAGTGCCAACAAAACTGCTGCCAACGCCAGCGCTGCTGGTAACGCTTGTACTTTCATAATGCGTTTGCTGAATGTCAGGCCGCCGTAAATACCAGCCACAATCACGCAGGCAAGAAAGAAAATTTGGAAATGCACTGCAACCGGCTGCGGTGCGACCAAGCTGTAAAACAGCCCCGCAGCAAGAAAACCATTGTAAAGACCTTGGTTTGCTGCCAAGACTTTGGTCTTTTCTGCCATTTCTTCAGAATTTCTAAACGTCTTCCGTCCGCGTGGTGTGGTCCACAGAAACATTTCTAACACTAAGATGTAAACATGTTCAATCGCGACAAGCGCGGTCAATATCATTGCAAGAATTGCCATTTCAAATGCCTTGGTTAGGGTAAGTTTCGCGGTGCGAAACGCAGGTGTATTTATTACCGCTGATTGTACAAGACCCGCGCAAAACCGTTGACATCGCCTTTTGTTTGGCTAAAATCTGACTAAACACGTATATGAGGAGCACACTATTATGGAAACTGTATCGTTTACAAGCATGGCTGATGGCACCGCTGCAGACTATGCCTTGCTCGCTAAAATGGAGCATGAATATGTCAAAGCATTGCCAGATCGGCTAATCAAAGCGGTCAAAGAGTTAGACGATTCGCTTGCGGGCTATCAAGTCACACGCTATGTGCATTCGTTACAATCTGCCACGCGCGCGTACCGCGATGGCAAAGATGAAGAATATATTGTGGCCGCGCTACTGCACGACATTGGCGATGTGCTAGCCCCCCACACGCACAGCGAAATGGTTGCCGCGATCCTTATGCCGTATGTGCGGCCAGAAATTGTGTGGATTGTGAAGCATCATGGCATGTTCCAAATGCACTACTACGCCCACCACTATGGCGAAGATCCGAACGTGCGTGATCGGCATAAAGATCACCCTTGGTACGATGCTTGCGCCGAGTTTTGCGAAAAGTACGATCAAAACTGTTTTGATCCAAATTATGACGCGCTACCGATTGAATTTTTCGAACCGATGGTACGCCGCGTGTTCGATGGCAACGTCAAGTACGATTACGAATAAACATTGTTTATCTGACAGGTCTGTAGTGCCACACCGCGGTGTGGCATTACAGACCTGTTTTTGATTCTGCCCACTTGCAAAACAAACCTGCTGTCTTGCCCACCAAAACCAGCGATCTTTATTTGGCAAATCAGACAATTTGCGGTCTAATTGGCGGGGTATTTCCACCGTGTGCAAAATGTTACAGTGTTACGTCATTTTATCCACGCGGTTGGTGAAATATCACTGATATATTACAGATACTGCATGTGCAATTTGCATGCATTTTTCATTCTATGAGCAATGACAACGGCACTTCTGCCAACACTGATCCACTAACTATTTTTATGCCCTCTGGGCGTCGCTCGCGTGTTTCTGAAGGAACCACGCTGCTCGATGCTGCCCGATCGATGGGTGTTGAGATTGAAAGTATTTGTGGCGGCAAGCTAACTTGTGGCAAATGTAAGGTCAAAGTTGAAGACGGCAACTTCCAAAAGCACGGCATTACCTCTGCTAGCGCTAACGTTTCTGAAAAAAGCGACGAAGAACAAGCCCTACTAGACCGCATGAACAGCGGCGACTATCGCCTGTCTTGTGTGGCGTGTGTGTCTGGCGATGTACTGGTAACAGTGCCGGAAGAAAGCCGCGCCAAGAAGCAAGTCATTCGCAAGTCTGCAACAGAACGTGCGATTGATGTCAATCCGGCCATTCGTCAAGTTTATATTGAAGTTGATAAGCCAGCCCTCGGTGAACACCGTGGCGACTGGGGTCGGGTACAAGCTGCACTAAAAGAACAATGGGACATGGATGTAACCGAAATCGACATCCACACCCTCCGCAAGTTGCAACCGATCCTGCGCAAAGGCAAATGGACGGCAACCGCAACCGTTTGGCATGAGAAAGAACTCATTGCGATTGATCCCGGTTATGTGGATGCCACCTACGGCTTAGCCGTTGATATTGGCAGCACCACCGTGGCCGCGTATCTGTGTGACTTACGCACGGGCGAGATCAAAGCCACTGAATCGATGATGAATCCGCAGGTGACCTACGGGGAAGACCTGATGAGCCGCGTATCCTACGCCATGATGAATGATGATGGGCTAGATAAGATGCATGACAGCATCATCAGCACGCTCAACAAAGTGGCCTCTCGCGCAGCAAAAGAAGCTGGCATTCGGGTCAGCCAAATTCATGACGCCGTATTTGTTGGCAACACCACCATGGTGCACATTCTAATGGGCGTTAGCCCGGTTGAATTAGGTGGCGCACCATTTGCACTTGCTAACCGCGACGCAATGGATGTCAAAGCGCGTGACATGGGCCTCAATCTCCACAAAGCTGCATATGTCCATGTGTTGCCATCAGAAGCAGGTCACGTTGGCGCAGACAATGTCGGTGTGCTTGTTGCCGAAGAATTAGACAAACAAGACGACAAAGTCTTGATTGTAGATATTGGCACCAACGGTGAAATCGCCCTTGGCAACATCGACACGATGTTTAGTGCCTCTAGCCCAACTGGGCCAGCCTTTGAAGGGGCGCAGATTGCTTACGGCATGCGCGCCGCACCAGGCGCAATTGAGCGTGTCCGTATTGATCCAGTCACCAAAGAACCAACGTTCAAAGTGATTGGCGAAGACCGGTTCTCTAATGAATGGGACCTGAGCACAGAAGCGGCCCTAGACGCCCAAACCAATCAGCTTGCGGCTGGTATTTGTGGGTCTGGCATTATTGAAGCCATTGCCGAGTTATTCTTGGCGGGCATCATCAACGGCAGCGGCCAGTTCCGCAAAGACACCGGCAGTGACCGCGTCCGCTTTGGCGAAAAGACCGGCATGTACGTGCTCGCCACAGCAGATCAAACCACAACCGGCGCAGAAATTCTTGTTACGCAAGATGATGTCCGCGCAATTCAGCTTGGGAAAGCCGCGCTCTACTCCGGCGCAAAGCTTTTGATGAACCATGCTGGCATTGAAACGGTAGATCGGGTCTTGCTTGCAGGGGCCTTTGGGAGTTATATTGATCCTAAGTACGCAATGGTTCTGGGGCTAATTCCAGACTGTGCGTTGGATAAAGTTTACGCAGTGGGGAACGCCGCCGGTGACGGGGCGCGCATCACGCTGCTAGATAAAACAAAACGTCCGTATGCGCAAGAATTAGCGCACACGATTCGCTATATCGAGACCGCTGTCGATCCGTCTTTCCAAGACATTTTTGTTAGCGCGATCCATATTCCAAATAAAATAGATCCTTATCCACACTTGGCAGACATTCTGCCACAACAAACAGAAGAAGCGGACACAGACGAAAGTGCTGGCCGTGGTGGACGACGCCGGAAACGACGCCGTTCCACAACATCTTAATTTCTAGAGGTCAAACTCATGTCAGACGAAAACGAAGAAGACGATATCGATATCACCACTATGCCTATGGACGAGCTTATTGAGCTCATGCATGACGATCTTTATGAAGGCTATGCCGATGAAATCGTAGAAGAAGTCAACGAAATGCTTGGCCGTAACGTCACACCATATGATGTGCTTACTAAGGGTCTTGTTGGCGGGATGGAAATTGTAGGTGTGGACTTCCGTGATGGAATTTTGTTTGTACCAGAAGTATTGATGGCTGCAAAAGCCATGAAAGCTGGTATGGCAATCTTGCGTCCACTCTTGGCAGAAACTGGGGCTGAGCCAATTGGTTCAATGGTCATCGGGACTGTAAAAGGCGACATCCACGACATTGGCAAGAACCTTGTCTCTATGATGATGGAAGGCGCTGGGTTTGAAGTCTTTGACCTTGGCATCAACAATGACGTTGATAGCTACATGGGCGGGATTGAAGAACACAAGCCAGACATCCTTGGGATGAGCGCCCTGCTCACCACCACCATGCCATACATGCGCGTTG
>JAHDBW010000181.1:2189-7163 GCA_020630175.1 Anaerolineales bacterium | reverse complement strand
CAAAACTCCCTATCTCCCCCGAACTCCGCGACTCACGCTTTATCAAGGCGTGTTTGCAAGAACAAGTTGACCAAACACCGATTTGGTTTATGCGCCAAGCTGGCCGTTATATGGCGAACTACCGCGCGATTCGTGCTAAACATAGCATGCTGGAGGTCATCAACTCGCCGGAGCTTTCGGCTGAAGTGACCTTACAACCCATCGATGCCTTTGGCTTTGATGCGGCGATTATCTTCTCTGATATTTTGCCGCTGCTGACGGGCATGGGCTTGAAGCTGGACTTCATCCCCGGTAAAGGGCCGCAAATTGAAAACCCGCTGACCACCACGCGTGATATCGATATGCTCGCCACGCCGCCCGCTGAAGTGTCAATGCAAGGCACGCTGGATGCCATCAAGCTCGTGGTGCCAGAACTCATCAGTCGCAACAACACGCCGCTGATTGGGTTTGCCGGTGCGCCGTTCACGCTGGCCAGTTATGCCATTGAAGGCGGCGGCTCTAAGGTCTATGCCAAAACAAAAGAACTGATGTATACGCATCCGTCTGCCTGGCAACGCCTGATGGATAAGCTCGTTACTGTAGAAACAGACTACCTCGTCAAGCAGGTCAAAGCTGGGGCCAGTGCGCTGCAACTGTTTGACTCTTGGGCCGGCATCGCGCTCAGCAAAGCGGATTATGTGCACTACGTACAGCCGTATAACACGAAGCTGATTGCCGCCGTCAAGCGCCAAGTGGACGTGCCGTTTATCAATTTCAGCACCGGGACAGCGGGCTACTTAGAAGAAGTTGCCGCCTGCGGTGGTGATGTCATCGGGGTGGACTGGCGCATGCCGTTAGCCCATGCCTTACCAAAAACAACGGGCAAAGCCGTGATGGGTAACCTTGACCCAATCGCGTTGCTCGCGCCGTGGCGTGAACTGCGCCATCGCATTGACCAAGTGCTAGCCGATGCTAACGGGCATCCGGGGCATATTTTCAACTTAGGGCACGGCATTTTGCCAAGCACACCGCACGATAATGTCCGCCGCACAATTGACTACGTCCGAGAACAAACGCGGAAGTAGATAGAAGATAGAGACTGGAAGATAGCAGGTCATTACGATCTGTCCTCTATCTTCGCGCGCAGCGCATCTTCTATCCTTTAGCTCAGAAAAACTTATGACAACAAAAGCTCCAATCGGAATCCTAATCATGGCCTATGGTGGGCCAGAATCGCTTGATGAAATTGCTGGGTATCTGGCAGACATCCGCAACGGTCGCCCGACCACGCCAGCGGTGTTAGATGAAATCACCAACAACTACCGCATGATTGGCGGGAAATCGCCGTTGCTGGAATTTACCAAAGCTCAAATTGCGGCCATCGCCGAACATTTTGATGAAACGGAAGTCAAGTTTTACCTTGGCATGCGCCACTGGGCACCGTGGATTGAAGACGTCGTCGGACAGATGTTGGATGATGGCATCACGCAGGCGGTGAGCATGGTGCTCGCGCCGCACTACAGCAGCATGAGCATTGCCAAGTATCAAAAGAAAATTCAGGCTGGCCTTGATATGTATCGCGGTGAGATTGAATTCGCGCACATCACCAGCTATCACGATGCGCCAAAGTTCATCGAGGCCTTAGCGAACCGCGTGCACATGGGCTTGGCTGAATGGCCAGAAGCCGAACGTGACGATGTTCACGTGGTGTTTAGCGCCCACAGTTTGCCGGTGCGCATCATCAAAGAAGGCGACCCTTACGATGATCAGATGCAAGAAACGGCACAGTTGATTGCCGCCAAAGCTGGGTTGCGTGACGAGCAATGGTCGTGGAGCTACCAGTCGGCGGGGCGCAGTCCAGAGCCGTGGTTAGGCCCACAGCTTGAAGATTACATCCTGACCTTGGGCGAACAAGGCGTCAAAAACGTGGTCAGCATTGCCGTGGGCTTTGTGTGCGATCACGTTGAAATCCTGTTCGATATCGACATTGAAGCGCAGGCTTCCGCCAAAGAAGCAGGCATTCGGCTCGTGCGTCCGCCAGCATTGAACACCGATCCTTTGTTTATTTCACAATTGGTTGAAATTATTCAAGACAAGCTAACCGAGCTCACGCCTGTTGCGTAACGTTGGCATTATTGGGGCTGGCATTTCTGGCCTCACCGCGGCGTATACGCTGCATCAAGCCAACCCAGCGTTGGCGCTGCGCGTGTTTGAACAAAGCGCGGTTGCGGGGGGCAAGCTGCACACGCACGTTGCCAATGGCCTGACCATTGAAACCGGTGCCGATTCTTTTCTCTCGCGTAAGCCGGGCGGGATGGAATTGGTGCAGGCGCTAGGACTGGCCGATAAATTACAAGGTCGGCAGCCGCAGCACGCGCGCACCTATGTCTTGCGCAATGGGGCGCTGCATGACTTGCCAAGCGGCCTAAGTGGCCTCGTGCCTGCTGATTTAGGTGCCTTAGAAACGAGCACGTTGCTCAGTCCCGCAGCGGTTGCGCGCGCCAAACAAGAGCCGTCCATTCCCGCAGAGTTGCCAGAAGGTGATATGTCGGTGGCGGCGTTTATGACGCAGCGCTTTGGCGCAGACTTGTTTGAAAGCATGATCGAACCGTTGTTGGCTGGCATTTACGGTGGGCGTGCCGATTTGCTGAGTTTGGCGGCCACCTTTCCGCAATTGCGCACGATTGTGGAAACACACGGCAGCCTAACAAAAGGGCTGCAAGCGGCTGCGCCAAAAAAGGTAAGTGATGTGCCGCCGTTTGTCTCGTTTGAAGGGGGCATGCGCACGCTGATTGACGCGTTGCTGGCCGCCTTGCCGGAAAACACGGTGGCGTACAACACCGCAATCACCACGGTTGCACAAGCGGCAGACGGTTGGCTGCTAACAAAAGCCGATGGCACGCAAGAACAGGTTGAGGCCTTGATTGTGGCCACCGCCGCGCCTGTGGCGGGACGCTTGCTGGCAGCAGAAAGCGCTCAATTAGAGGCGGCACTGCAAGCCTTTCCATATGGGTCGAGCGCGATTGTCTCGTTGGCGTTTGAAGCGGCAGAAATTAGCTTGCCCGTTGGCTATGGCTATGTCAGCCCGCGCATAGAAGGGCGCGAGGCAATTGCCTGCACGTGGACCTCGCAAAAGTGGGCGGGTCGTGCGCCAAAAGATAAGGTTTTGCTACGCTTGTATCTTGGCCGTTATGGCGACGACGTTACCCAAAAGAGCGCTGCCGATTTACTCACCATTGCCCAAGAAGAACTCCAAGAAACGCTCAATATTACGGCCAATCCAACGCAGCAGCATATTCAGCGTTGGCGCAATGCCATTCCGCAATTACACTTAGGGCATCCGCAGCGCGTTGCCGCTGTGCAAACACAATTAGAGGCGTATCCAACGTTGGCATTGGCTGGGGCTTATTTCAACGGCGTCGGTATTCCAGACTGTATTCGGTCTGGGCAGGCGGCGGCGGAGAAAATCGACTCCAATTAGATAGAGTAGAGACGCGCCCGCTGGGCCGTCTAACGTTCAAGAAAACAATTTTATTCAAGACAACCGACGAAAGGCGACCCATACCCCAAGAAGATTTAGGTTTGGATTTTGGTCGTAATTTGTCAGATATTGCCTTAGGTTATACACCGTTGAAGTCACAACTTCCTCTTAGTATTGTGTCACTGAGACGCCACAGCGTGGACGTCTCTACACTGGGGCGTAAATTCAAAAAATCATGTTAGATCAAACAAAATCAAAAGAACTCTTTGAAAAAGCCCAAACCCTAATGCCGGGTGGCGTTAGCTCACCGGTGCGGGCGTTCAACTCGGTGGGTGGGTCGCCCTTCTTTGTAAAAGAAGCCAAAGGCGCATGGCTGACCGACGTAGATGACAACCGCTATGTGGATTACATCATGTCTTGGGGCCCGCTAATTTTGGGGCACGCCCATGACCGTGTGGTGGCAGCCTTGCAAGCAGCGGTGGCACGCGGCACCAGCTACGGTGTGCCGAATCCATATGAAGTGGAGCTAACAGAACTTGTGCAGCAGCTGATGCCAAACATCGAAATGCTGCGCTTTGTAAACAGCGGCACCGAAGCCTGCATGAGCGCCTTACGTTTGGCGCGGGCCTACACTGGGCGTGACAAAATCATCAAGTTTGCGGGGAACTACCACGGGCATGCCGATATGCTGCTAGTGGCGGCTGGCTCTGGCGTAGCGACGTTGGGATTGCCAAATTCACCGGGTGTGCCAGCAAGCGCGGTCAAGAATACGCTGACGGCTGACTTCAATAACTTAGACTCGGTTGCCGCGATTTTCGACGCGCATCCGGGCGAAATTGCAGGGATTATTCTGGAACCTGTGGCCGGTAATATGGGCATGGTGCCACCGACTCCCGGCTTTTTACAAGGCCTGCGCGACCTGACCACGCAACATGGCGCGGTGCTGATTTTTGACGAAGTTATGACGGGCTTTCGGGTTGATCCGGGTGGGGCGCAAACGCTGTTTGGCATCAAGCCAGACCTGACCACGCTGGGCAAAGTGATTGGTGGTGGCTTGCCAGTTGGAGCGTACGGCGGCAAGCGCGAGATCATGGAAATGGTTGCGCCAGTTGGCCCGATGTATCAGGCGGGCACCTTGTCTGGCAACCCGCTAGCGATGGTAGCGGGGATTGAAACGCTCAAGGGTGTGGCCTCACCGGCCACGTGGGACCACATGCGCCAAGTGGGCGAGATGCTAGACGAAGGTCTGGCTGACGCGGCGCGCGCGGCTGGGGTGCCTATTCAACAGCAACGGCTGGGGTCAATGAGCGGCCTATTCTTTAGTGCACAGCCCGTGACCGACTATGCCACTGCCAAGCAATGCGACTTGGACGCCTTCAAGACATTCTTCCATGCCATGCTGAACAATGGGGTCTACATTGCGCCATCGCAATTTGAAGCGGCGTTCATCAGCACCGCGCATGGGAAAGCAGAAGTGAAGCATACTGTTGCAGCGGCTGAGAAAGCGTTTGAAG
>JAHDBW010000181.1:0-2089 GCA_020630175.1 Anaerolineales bacterium | reverse complement strand
ATGAACTCAAACAACATTATCTCAACCCCGCTCGCGATTATTGGCGCTGGTCCAATTGGCATTGAACTAGCGGTCAATTTGAAGCGGCAAGGTCTAGACTATTTGCAGTTTGACGCTAACCAGATCGGCCACACTATTAGCTGGTGGCCGCGTAACACGCCGTTTTTTAGCACGACAGAGCGCGTGGCAATTGCGGGGATTCCGTTTCAGAACAATCATCAGACGCGGGTAACGGGTGAAGAATACTTGGCCTATTTGCGACACATCATCGAGATGTTTGATCTGCAAATCAATACCTATGAGCCGGTGATTGCGGTTGAAAAAGATGAGGCAGGATTTTTGCTGACAACCAGTCAGCGTGGGGCGCAAAAGCAATACCGCGCTGAGAAGATCGTGCTGGCAATTGGCGATATGCACTGGCCAAATAAGCTCAATATCCCCGGTGAAGACTTGCCGCACGTGGCGCATTACTTCAACGATCCGCATGATTATTTCCGCAAACGCGTGCTGATTATTGGCGGCAAGAACTCAACGGCAGAAACGTCGTTACGCTGTTGGCGGGCGGGGGTGGATGTCAGTATTAGCTATCGGCGGGCGTGGTTTGATGAGACGCGCGTCAAGCACTGGCTGATGCCAGACCTCAAGGTGCAGATTGAAAACGGCATGATTGGCTTTCACGGCTCGACAGTGCCCGTCGAAATTACGCCCGAACATGTGGTGCTCAAGCCGACTGATGAAAACGGCGTGCCAATTCCAGATGCTGAACCGATCTATCACGAAACAGACTTTGTGCTGTTCCATACGGGGCATCGTGGTGATCAAAGCTTGCTAACCAGCTTGGGCATTGGCCTTGAAGGCGACAACAACCAACCAACGTTCAATCCTGACACAATGGAATCGAACATTGCCGGTGTGTACCTCATTGGCACAGTGACCGCTGGTGTGCAACAGCGCTACCGCGTGTTTATTGAAAATAGCCACGAGCACGTTGGCAAAGTGATGGCGCACATTACTGGTACCGAGCTAGAGGAAGGCTTAGGCACGCTGCCAAAGCGGAATTATCATTTGGATTTTGACCAGTTCAAGGCGAATTAGCAGCACGCCCCGAATGCAGGTCTAATTCCAGTTGAATAGCGTTAGTGGGTGAACGCAGCGCGAATAGATTAATAAGCGTAATGGTACAATCGGGCTGTGAAAAGATTACTGATTGTGCTTATTGCAGTTCTTTCTGCTGCCTGCGGACCAACTGAAGCGGAAATTCAATTGACTGCGATTGCAATGGTCAATGAAACGCTAACTGCACAACCAACGGCAACACATACGCCGACACACACGGCCACTGCAACGAACACACCGACAGCAACTAGCACCGCTACTGCTACCGCAACGCAGACGTCAACACCTACGCCAACATCACCCTCAACAAATACACCAACCCAAACGACAGCAGCATTACCAACTACAGCCGCGCTTGTGGCAACAACCGCTCCAGTAGTACAAGCAACGGCAGTTCCGCCAACAGCGGCGCCACAAGCAGCGAATGATGATCAAGCACTACTTGATGCTGCTCGTAAGATGAAAACGATAATTCTAAGCATGCAGAATACGCATGATGATATTGGTTTTAGATGTTCAAGATCGTACCCAGAAAGCGCAGTCCAAAATTATGAGGCATTATTGAATTTGCCAACATTCATTAGAGAGAATTTAAGTGCTATTGGTCAGGAAAATTGGATTATATATAACGCCGCTAAATCGGCTGCATTGTCTGGAGCAGAGAGTGCTTATCAAAGTTGCTTTGGCTGGATAAATAACGGCAAGCCCGACGGATTTTTAGTTCCTGATGCAAGCGTTGTTACTTATAACAACGGCATCAATGATGCGTTAAATCAAATTTCAACAATTGTGCCGTAATGAACAAGCGCATAACGCAGGCAAGTTGTTTGTGTACATGTGATGACTAAAGCCTCGTCAAATAATGACGGGGCTTTTTTATTTCTAAACTACGTAACGGTATTGCGGCGCCTAAACCTCAAAAAAGCTACACTTTAGGCATTATGAACGCCGCTAATTCTTTTTCTATCCCACG
>JAHDBW010000017.1 GCA_020630175.1 Anaerolineales bacterium | reverse complement strand
ACTATAGAGTAATCAAAAGGGGGGGCGATTACTCTTGCAAAGGAGGAAAGGACAACTAAAGTATATGCCCTGCCCCGTTTTACAAGACCAAATAATTTCCTAGTTTCGGGAAGCTACCCCCCAGGTTTGCGTGAATCAATATCTTATGAATCGTCACGCGTTGCCCAGCTGAGGTAAAAAGACGCCAGCATATAGAAGATTGGGTATAGCAACGAGATATAAAGCAAAACCGGATCAGGGTTATAAAAATCCCGCGCCATCATAACGGTAATGACAACAATCCAAACGACTAGTAAAACCCGTTGCAAAGACCGGAATTGAACAGTTTGATTGAAAGAGATGTATTTGATTGGCACAAACACCATCACGCTCAGCACCAACAACAATACAGCATTAGCCCAAACAGGCATTCCAAGCCAGAACAGATACACAACAGCACCATTCCAATACGAAGGAAAGCCGGTAAAGAAGCCATCATCAGTTTTTGCGCTGTCATTGCTAAAGCCAAACAGTGAAGCCATCAAAACAACTGGCAACACCCAAACCCACGGTGCCGTAACAACTTCAAATTGCCAAGCAAAGTAAACAGGTAAAAACGTATACGTAATAAAGTCGATCAGATCATCTGCCCGCCGCCCGTCAAACGTACTGGCCCAGCGTTTAACATCCCACGCACGCGCCATTGGGCCATCTACGCCGTCAATAAACATTGTAATTGCAAGCATTGCCACTGCGCGCGCAGCATTGTCTTCAGCAATAGCAATAAGCGCAAGGAACGCAAAAACCAAGCCTGAGGTTGTCCATAAATGAACAAACCAAGCTCGCATTACTGAAAATTGATCACTAGAGGTAAAGCGTTTTACTCGTTGCATGAGATGTCTTGTTTAAGAAGATTTGAATTTGATTTAGTATAACCTGCTTTTCTTATGTACACGAACTGTAGAGGATGGTAGTAGAAAAACTCATCTTTAACCACATTTCAGCATGCGCAATAAACACAAAAAGCGGTCCTAAGAAAATATGAGCCTAAAACTCTTTTCTCAAAACCGCTTTTCGAGTGGTATCAGACCAGAAGCAAGTTTGATCTAGTCAATTTTCACAATACTCAAAGCGCATCCACGATTGATTTTACAAACGCGCCAACCTCTTTTGCTGGATCATCAGCGGCATCGGCTAGCTTGATCAGCTTACTCCCAATCACAACGCCATCGGCCAACTCACCAACGGTGGCAGCCTGCTCTGGCGTGCTGATGCCAAACCCAACCGCAACGGGCGTTTTGGCAAAGCCGCGCACATGCGCAACATACTCTGAGAGCGTTTCAGATAAACCGGTACGTGCCCCCGTGATCCCCGTAACAGAGACCAAGTAAGTAAACCCAGTTGATTTTTCAGCAACTAGTTGCATGCGATCGTCTGTGCTAGTTGGGGCAAGCAAGTAGATAAAGCCCATGCCATGCTCGCGGCAGAATTGGTCTAAATCGTCTGCTTCTTCTGGCGGTAGGTCTGGAATGATAAAGCCATTTGCGCCAGCGGCTTTGGCGTCTACAACTGCTTTTTCTAGCCCGTAATTGAGTAGTGGATTGTAGTACCCAAACAAAATGAGCGGTGCAGCAACGCCCCGCGCCCGCAAATCGGTAACGGCTTGCAAGCACTTTGGAATAGTAATTCCGTTTTTTAGCGCAATTTGCGTGCTATTTTGGATCGTTGGCCCATCAGCTAGCGGATCGCTAAATGGCATGCCAAGCTCTACAATGTCGGCGCCGTTGTTGACACACGCCTCAATTACATCCAGCGACACATCATAATTTGGAAAGCCAATCGTGAAGTAAGGAATAAAGGCCGGCCGTTCTTGTTGAAAGACAGCGGTAATTTTATCGACAGGTTGTGACATGTTTAGGCCCCTTCTAATGCACCAATCACGGTGTCTAAATCTTTATCGCCCCGGCCAGACACGTTGATCACTAAGATTTGATCTTTGCTCATGGTCTTTGCCCGTTTGAGTACTTCTGCCACGGCGTGGGATGATTCCAGCGCAGGAATAATGCCTTCTAGCTGGCTGAGCATTTGTAGCCCTTCTAGCGCCTCTTCGTCTGTTGCATAGGTGTAGTAAGCGCGTTCTTCGTCACGCAACCAAGTGTGCTCTGGGCCAACGGCGGCATAGTCCAGCCCGGCACTAATGCTGTGCGTGAGTGCAATTTGCCCATCGCCATCTTGCATGACGTAGGTAAAGCAGCCGTGCAAAACGCCGGGGCGACCAACCTCTGCGTCTGCAAAGCGGGCCGCGTGTTCGCCACCAGAAATTTGATGCCCGCCAGCTTCAACGCCGATTAGCTCTACGTCTTCATCTGGAATAAAGTCGTGGAAGATACCAATCGCATTAGAGCCACCTCCAAGGCAGGCCACAATGGTGTCTGGCAAGCGGCCTTCGGCTTTCATAATTTGTGCGCGCGTTTCTTTCCCAATAACAGATTGGAAGTCGCGCACCATTGTTGGATATGGATGCGGGCCAAGCGCAGACCCCAGCAAGTAGTGGGTCGTGTCTACGTTGGTTACCCAGTCGCGAATCGCTTCGTTGATGGCGTCTTTGAGCGTTTGCGAGCCGCTATCTACGCCACGGACTTCTGTGCCACACAACTTCATGCGGAAGACGTTTGGCTTTTGACGCGCCATATCCACAGTGCCCATATAGACAATGCACTCTAAACCGAGCAATGCACAGGCAGTGGCTGTTGCAACGCCATGTTGACCAGCACCGGTTTCAGCAATAATGCGGGTTTTGCCCATGCGCTTTGCGAGTAAAGCTTGGCCAAGCGCGTTGTTGATCTTGTGCGCCCCTGTATGGGCTAGATCTTCGCGTTTGAGATAGATTTTTGGGCCACCTAAGTGTTCTGTCATGCGTGACGCGTAGGTCAGCGGGGTTGGCCGCCCAACGTAGGTGTGCATAAGATGCTCAAATTCTTCGCGAAATTCAGGATCATCTTTGTAGTAAATGTAGGCGTCTTCTAGCTCACGCAAAGCTGGCATGAGCGTTTCTGGCACAAATTGCCCGCCATATGGTCCAAACTTGGGCGGCAATGTTTTGCGAGTTTTAGTTGTCATAGGATTACCTGTTAAGTTGCGCTGTCACACTGTGTGATCAGCATCGCGGCAGACAGCATAATGCTTACTGCTTAGTTCGTGTTTGCAACACGCTGAATTTCAGACATCAGCGCTTTGATTTTTGCCGGATCTTTAACACCCGGCGTTGATTCCACGCCTGAAGCGAGATCAATGCCCCAAGGACGCACTTTTTCAACCGCTTCGGCGACGTTTAGCGGGGTAATGCCCCCAGCTAGAAATAAGTTGTAGTTAGCGGCTAACGTTGCGGCGGCGTCCCAGTCTGCCGTGTGTCCAGTGCCCCCATACTCACCTTTCACACGTGAGTCGATCAGAAAGGCCGGTGTGTCGCGGGTCATGAGTGGAACCGTTTCTTCGCCCGGACGCAACCGCAGTGCCCGAAAGCCACGGTCGCCAAGGGTCAGCAGATCACTGTCTGGCTCATCACCATTGAGTTGCGCTAAGTCCATATCGACCGTCTCTAACAGCGTTTGAATGTCTGTTACGGGCATATTTACAAATACGCCAACAATCACCGGCTTTTGCGGACATTGTCGCAAGGCCGCTGCAATGTCCTGCGCTTGTGCAGTGGTCAGACAGCGTGGGCTGGGCGGGTAAAAGTTCAACCCAATATGCGTCGCTCCTAATTCGGTAGACATCACCGCCATCTCTGGGGTTGTTACGCCACAAATTTTTATTTTCATTTTTTTTGTAAAACATACCTGTAGAGACGTCCACGCTGTGGCGTCTCAGCGACTGAATAACTATTAAGAATACAATCAACCTAACGGCGAGGTCTACGCCAAAGACGGTGAAAGCATGCTGTTACGTTATTTAAGCGATTGAAAACAATGTTTCAGGAACGTGAGACGCCACAGCGTGGACGTCTCTACAATGGTTGTCTCTATCTAGCTCGCAGTCTGCGAGAACATCTGCACAGCAGCTGCGGTGTCCTTAGCGGTGACAATTCCTTCGCCAATGAGCATTGCATCGACGCCGACGTTGGCCATGAATTGCACATCTGCTTCGGTATGAATACCACTTTCACCAACCACAGGAATACCTTCAGGAATAAGCGGTCGTAACCGTTCTGTGACTTCAAGCCGGGTGCGGAAGGTTTTCAAGTCGCGATTGTTGATACCAATCAGCGTTGCCCCGCATTCCAGTGCCATTTCAAGCTCAGCCTCATTGTGCACTTCCACTAGCGGTGTCAGCGCCAAGCCTGTGGCTTCGTCAATCATCAGCTTGATTTGCTTCTTCTTGAGCATGGCCGCAATGATCAGAATTGCGCTTGCGCCCACCACGCGGGCTTCGTAAATCTGATACACGTCATACAGAAAATCTTTACGCAAAAGCGGAATGCCTAACTCTTCTTCCGCAATCATGCGCAAGTCGCCAAGCGTGCCGCCAAAATAGCGCCGATCTGTGAGCACCGAAATCGCCGCTGCGCCGTTTTGGGCGTAAGTGGTTGCCAGTGCAATAGGATCAAAATTCTGCCGCATAATGCCTTTGCTTGGCGACTGTTTCTTGACTTCTGCAATCAGGCGCGGCGCAGGCTTGTCTGCGTTGACAAGTGCATCTAAAAACGATGGTGGCTCTGGTGTGCGCAACGCCCGTAAGCGCAGCTTGTCAAACGGGAGTTGTTCTTTCGTGCGGACAACTTCTTTGCGTTTGTTTGCAAAGATTTCATCCAGGATATCAATGTCTTTTTTTCTTGCCATAGTAGAGAGTTCTATCGTTTTTAGCTTGCGTCAGCAACAAGTGCTGCTGATTTTGCGGCAAGCGCGTTTAGTTTTTCAAGTGCGGCACCGCTGTCAAGAGCAGCACGCGCTTTGGTTAGGCCGTCACTGAGGTCACCTGATTCACAAGCAATTGCCCCAGCGGCGTTGAGCAAGACCACTTCGATCTGTTGATCTGTGGCAGTCCCGTCTAAGATTGAGCGTAGGATTTTCGCATTGACAGCAGGCTCGCCACCGGCAAAGTCGTCTTGTGTACCGCGCTTTAGGCCTAAGTCTATCGCGTCTACTTCAAGACTTTCGACAGTCCCATCTGTTTTGAGGTGGCTAATCTTGTTTGCGCCGGTAGTTACCAGCTCATCCATGCCACCATGCCCATGCACGACCATTGCCGCTGTGGCGCCCAAGGCACCCAGCACACGCGCCATTGAGTCCGTCCAGTCTGGGCTAAAGACACCAATCAATAAGTGTGATGCGTTAGCCGGATTGGTTAGCGGACCCAGTAAATTGAACAACGTGCGTTGTTTTAGCTCACGGCGCGGGCCAATTGCATGCTTCATTGCGGGATGAAAGCGGGGCGCAAACATAAATCCGATGCCCACTTCATCTACACATTCGGCTACTTCTGCTGGCCCTAATGCCAGTGAAACGCCACAGGCTTCGAGCACATCGGCTGAGCCACATTTGCTACTAGCGCTGCGGTTACCGTGCTTGGCTACTTTGTAGCCGGCACCAGCAATCACAAAGGCCGCTGCCGTGGAGATATTGAAGCTGTTAGAGCCATCGCCGCCTGTGCCAACCGAATCGATTAGCCATTCACCGGCGGCCAAGTTAGGGCGTACTTGTAGCGCGTGGTCTTTCATTGCTTTGGCGCTACCGGCAATTTCAGCAACGGTTTCGCCCTTCATCCGCATGGCGGTTAGGTAAGCACTGACTAATACCGGCGATGCTTCACCAGACATGATTTGGGTCATCACGGCTTCAGCTTCAGCGCGGGTCAGGTGCTCGTGTCTAAATAGTTTGGAGAGAATACTAGGTAACATAAAAGGCCTTTTAGTGTGTGTGTGATTAGGGCTTCTGTACGTTTAGAAAATTTTGTAGCAGCTCGCGCCCAAACTGGGTGAGGATGCTTTCTGGATGAAACTGCACGCCGTAAATTGGATACAGCTTATGTTCTAATCCCATAAGTTCGCCTTCGGCAGTGTAGGCAGTTGGGGTTAGCGCGTCTGGTAGCGGTTCGTTGACCACCAGCGAATGATAGCGGGTTGCGGTAAATGGGCTCGGGATATCCTTGAAAAGGGTGCTGTCTTTGTGGTGCACTTCAGATGTCTTTCCGTGCATTAGGCGCTCCGCGCGTAGCACGTCGCCTTCAAACACAGCGCCGATGGCTTGGTGCCCTAAGCAAACGCCCAAGGTTGGAATTTCTGGCCCCAGTTCAGCAATGACTTGCATCGAAACACCGCCTTCTTCTGGCGTGCCAGGGCCAGGGGAAATCAAGATGTGATCCGGGTTGAGCGCACGAATTTCTTCAACGGTAATCGCATCGTTGCGATAGACCTGAACATCAGCGCCGAGCTCTCCCAAGTACTGCACAATGTTGTACGTAAATGAGTCGTAATTATCAATAACTATAACCATGATATTGAGATTTATTTCTTCCTTTCTTTTTCTTCAGCCACGTCAATTGCGTTCATGGCGGCCATTGCTTTGTTCACGGTTTCTATAAACTCATTGTGTGGCACGCTGTCTGCCACCACACCGGCCCCCGCCTGTGCAGTAACCCGATTGCCAACCATGTACAACGTGCGCAGGGCAATACAGGTGTCCATTGACCCATCAAAACCAATGTATCCAACCACGCCCGCATACGGTCCGCGTGGGTTATCTTCTAATTCGGCAATAATTTCCATGGCGCGTACTTTTGGTGCGCCGCTTACCGTGCCCGCAGGGAACGTCGCTGCAATGAGATCAAACCCATCGATATTGGCATTAGCATCGCCTTCAACCTGCGAAACGATGTGCATCACATGGCTGTAGCGTTCGATCACCATCATGTCAGTGACTTTGACGGAACCAAACTCGCAGACGCGGCCCAGATCATTGCGGCCTAAGTCTACTAACATCACGTGTTCTGCAATTTCTTTGGGATCGGCTAACAGATCTTTTGCAAAGGCAATATCTTCGGCTTCGGTTTTACCGCGTGGCCGCGTTCCGGCAATTGGGCGCAGGATGGTGTTGCCATCTTCTAAGCGCACGTGGATCTCTGGCGAGGCCCCAATCAAATAGAAAGGTTCCTCATACAGGTCTGCAAAATCAAAGAAGAACATGTAAGGGGATGGATTCAACCGCCGTAACTGGCGATAAATCTGAAACGGCTCGATGCCCGTGGCACGGGTCACCTTTTGTGACAAGACCCCTTGGAAAATATCGCCAGCCTTGATGTGTTCTTGCGCTTTGAGCACCATTTCAGAATACGCAGCTTCTGAATGGGTGTAGGCCACGTCCGGGTCAACTTCAACCATTGGTTTGATAGGCGGCACTGGCTTTTGAAGTTTCGCTGCAATGGCGGCAATGCGTTCAGTTGCAGATGAGATTGCCGCTGCTGATGTGCCGTGTGCCAGCGCAATCAATACGGCTTGGCCACGGGTGTGGTCAAATGCAACGATGGTATCAGTTAGCAAGAAAATGCCGTCTGGCAGCTCGTGCAGCGGCAGGTCTAGACTGGGCTCGAAGAACCGCACCACGTCGTAGCTAAGGTAGCCCACCATGCCCCCTTTGAGGCGTGGTAAACCGGGCACGTCTTGAATATCGTACTGCTTGAGAACATCCTGCAAAACCGCAAGTGGATTTTGACCACCTTCGAGCACTTCACTTTGCGTCAGTCCTCTACCGTAGCGCCGCACGACGTTGTTATCATCCACAATGTAAGCACTGTGTGGATTCAGTCCAATAAAAGAATAGCGGGCTAACGATTCGCCACCCGTCACGCTTTCCAATAAGAAAGACGGGCCTTGATCGCGTAATTTCAGATACACCGATACGGGCGTCTCTAAATCCGCTTCAATCTCACGAACGATTGGTAGAAATGTTGTTTTGCTCATAAACCATAGGCACACTCACCAAAGCAAGGTGCAATATCTGCGTTGTACAGCGGTACAACCTCAATGATGTGTGCGCGTCTTGCGCACTTTGTTTTGATGTTTGATGGGGTTAAATAAAAAACTCCCATCCCATACTGGGACGAGAGCAAATCTCGCGGTGCCACCCAAATTGCCACAACAGGTGTTGCGGCCACTTTCACAGGTACGGCGTGTTAAGCAAGTTGGCTTACCTTTACGCGATACCCTGACCCTGTAACGGTGGTCTTCCGGCAAATGATACGAGATAAAAATGCGGGTTGGACACCGCAAACGCTTTTCTCATTGCAACTCAGAGGTCCATTCAGCAGCGCGTAACGGGTAAGGTTTGCACTAGTCCTTACTCACTAAACCGTCCGGAGACTGCTTACTACTCCTCATCTCTGTTATTGAGCGTGTATTCAGTTGATGTCAGATTTATACCTGATCTGACTTTAGGTTGTCAAGCAAATTAGAAAAATATCGGCGGAACAACGCGGCCTGTTACTAGCAACGCTAAGCAGCCAAACACTAAAATATTGAATAAGAACATCACCGCTAATAAAAAGCGCTGTTGGGCGGTCATCCCTAGGATGCGTTCTTCGCCAACGCTTACTGCGGGACGGACTTGTCTTTGTACGGTCGCGGCGCGCGTTTCTTCGCGGTACGCTTGCGGCTCATCTGCGAGCACATCATCCAGAAAATCATCGTCGAGCAAATCATCTTGGAAGGGTGATCCACCGCCGCTGGAAAAATCATCAAACATGGAGGTCTCCGGTCAGGCAGTGAAAACGCTGCCTTCGGTTCATTTTACATGACTATGTCGTGACGAAAAATAGTTTACTTCACAACTCATACTAGTGTACTTTCAAGGGAGTCTAGATGCAAGACTTGTACCCTATCCCCGCAGCTCTCCAGACATGTATTGATCGACCCCACCCGTCGGCGTTGTAATCTGGACGGCTCCGGTTGCGGTAACGCATGCCAATGTGCCGCTGGCCACTTCAGTCTCAGCTTGGGTTAGCGTAACGGTTGCCCCTTGCCAAAGCAATTGCTGGTTGACGGCTGCAATCACGTTTGTAACCGGTGTCTCTAGGTAATTGAAGCAGCCAGTGACTAAGGCGTTTAGCACCGCTAGCCGATCAACCGTGTGGCCGGTAATGTGCTCTAGCGTTGCGGATGGCGTACGGGTAGCGCCAAGCTGTTCGGCGCTGCCATTTACATTGATCCCGATGCCTAGCACCACATAATCCAGCGTATTGCCGGCCCAACCAGCCTCTGCTAAAACGCCGCTCACTTTGAAGCCATTCACCCAAACATCATTTGGCCATTTAACTTTGACATCTAACCCGCTGATAGTGGCGTTGATGGCATCTGCCACGGCTAGCCCGCCTAACAATGAATAGTGCGCCGGATTGAAGCTGCTTGCCGTGGGCCGGAGCAGTAGCGAGCAAGCAATTGCGGTTCCGGCTGGCGTTTGCCAAGTTCGGCCTTGGCGTCCGCGCCCGGCGGTTTGCTCATCTGCAATAATAACCGTGCCGTGCGGCGCACCTTGCTGCGCTAGCGCTTTGGCAACCGTGTTGCTAGAGCCTAGTGTTTCATAGTAATGAATGTTGGTGACGCCATCAATATCGCGTAAAGTGGTAGTCAGTAAGAGTTGTGTCCACATCTCTGAATGATACTTGATAAAATCTGATCCTTATGCAAACTCTTTGGACCCCTTGGCGCATGAAGTATTTGAAAGGCGAACGTGAAATCATCAATGATTGTTTGTTCTGCCATCTACTTGCCAAAAATGACGATGATGAAACGCTGATTGTGTATCGCGGCCAGCATAGCTTTGTCATTTTGAACCGCTTTCCCTACAACACCGGCCACCTCATGGTGATTCCCGTAGCCCATATTGCCACTTTAGAAGACGCAACCGTAGAAACAACCGCAGAAATGATGGCGCTTTCACAGGCGTGTCTCAAAGCCCTCCGCTCGATTTATGTACCGCAGGGCTTCAATATTGGCATCAACATTGGCGACTCGGCTGGGGCTGGCATTCCAGAGCATATGCATCAACATATTGTGCCGCGTTGGGCTGGCGATACGAACTTTATGAGCACCGTCGGCGAGGTTCGCGTTTTGCCAGAAGAACTGCCCACAACACATCAAAAACTAAAAGAGACGCTACCCAGCTTTTTATAATCTATGCAAATTTCAACCGGTAAATCTTGGCCTTTAGGCGCTACCGTCCAAGCTGATGGTGTGAACTTCAGCGTGTACAGCAAAGATGCAACGCGCGTCAATTTGCTGCTATTTGACACGCATAATGCAGCGCAGCCTAGCCACGTTATTCGGCTCACCAAGCGCCGCAATCGGACGCATGCCTATTGGCATGTCTTTGTGTCTGGTATTGGTCACGGTCAGCTATATGGGTGGTCTGTAGATGGCGAAACGCAGCCACCGCTGCAATTGTTTGACTCCGAAAAAATACTGATTGATCCCTATGCGCGTAGCGTGATGTACGACGAAACGTATAGCCGCAAAGCGGCTGAAGCAGACGGCAATACGCTGACCACGTCAATGAAAAGTGTTGTAATCGATTCCAATCTTTATGATTGGGAGAACGACACTGCCCCCAAGATTCCATGGTCTGAAACTGTCTTGTATGAAACGCATGTCCGGGGGTATACCCAATCGCCAAGTGCTGCCGTCCGCAACGCGGGCACCTACGCAGGCTTAGCCGAGAAATTGCCATACTTGCGTGATTTAGGCATTACTACGCTGGAACTCCTGCCGCTTTTGCAATATGACATGCAAGATGTCGATTGGATCAATCCAGAAACGAATGAAGACCTCATAAATTTTTGGGGCTATCAGCCGATTGCTTGGTTTGCCCCGCACCGCGACTACTGCGTTGATAAAACGGATCCGTTTGCGCCGGTCAACGAGTTTCGCGACATGGTCAAAGCCTGCCACAGAGCCGGGATTGAGGTGCTATTAGACGTTGTCTTCAACCACACGGGGGAAGGCGGCGCTGACGGCCCAATCTTGAGTCATAAAGGCTTTGCTAATGATGTTTACTATCTGCATTATCCAGATGGCAGCTATGCCAACTATGCTGGCACCGGCAATACGATCAACGCTAATCATCCGGTTGTTAGCCGTATCATTTTAGATAGCCTGCGTTACTGGGTTACTGAAATGCATGTGGATGGCTTCCGTTTTGATTTACTCGCCGCCATGACGCGCGGTGAAGACGGCACGCCGTTGGCAAAGTCGCCATTGATTGAAGCGATTGAAGCCGATCCGATTTTGTCTAACGTGAAAATTATTTCTGAACCGTGGGACGCAGCCGGCTTGTATCAAGTCGGTGGCTATTACGGGCCGCGCTGGGCTGAGGAAAACGATAAATTCCGCGATAATTTGCGCCGCTTTGTAAATGGTGAACCTGGCGTTTCACGGCACTTAGCAGATCGTTTGCTAGGCAGCCGCAATGTTTATCATCAACCGGCAGATACGCCCTTTCGGTCAATCAACTACGTCACCGCGCATGATGGGTTTACGCTCAATGACCTTGTGAGCTATAACCACAAACACAATCTTGCCAATGGTGAAGACAATCGCGATGGGTCTAACAACAATGCCAGCTTCAACTATGGCGTAGAAGGCCCAACTACCGATGCCGCCATCGACGCCTTACGCCTGCGCCAGATGACAAACTTCTTTGCGTTAGTGGGTATCTCGCAAGGGATTCCGCGCCTGTTAGCTGGGGATGAGTTCCGCCGCACACAGCACGGGAATAACAATGCCTATTGCCAAGATAATGCCATCTCTTGGGTCGATTGGACCTTGCACGCAGAAAATTATGCATTGCAACAATATGTCAAAGCGTTGTTACAACTGCGTGCCCGCTTACCGCAATTGCGGCAGCCAGAATTCCTAACACCAGCACAAGTGCAATGGCATGGTGTCACGCTTGATGCACCTGATTGGGGCAGTCGCTCGCATACGCTCTCTTGCCTGATTAACGTTGGTAACGGCATGCGACCTGTGCATATTATTGCCAACGCTTACTCAGAACCAATTACATTTGCCCTACAGCCAGCAGCCAGCCATAACTGGGCGCGCGTCTTAGACACTAGCCGCCCGCTAACAGAAGCGATCTTGCCGCAAGCACTAGCGCCAATCGAACAAGCTGCACAATGCTTGGTTGCAGCACACTCTGTGGTGCTGCTCATTGGCTAGACAAACTCTCACAGTACTATCAAGCTACTATCCCATACGTAATTACAACCGGTTGCAAGCTTGTGTTAAAATCTCGCCGCTTTTGGCATATACACATAGTTATCACTATGGAGACATGAATGTTTAGAAAATCTCTATTGAAACCACTTCTTATCGCCCTTTTTGCAATCGTGCCGCTTGGCCAAGTTGTTGCGCAAGGCGGTAACCTACTCACGAATCCTTCTTTTGAAGAAGGGTACTTCCAACAAGATGGTGTAAACGAATTTGCTGTACCAAACGGCTGGCGCTTGCACTTTGTGGATAGCGCAGACTCTGGCTATTCAGAAGGGATCGCTTTGCGTCCAGAATTGGTTGTTTGGCCACTTTGGGACGCCCCAGAACACGAACGCAGCTTATTCTGGGTCAACGGCTCTTACATTCTGAAAATGTTCAAAGGCAGTGCGCCAGTTTATTTTGCACTCTCACAAGATGTATCTGGCCTAGTGCCGGGGCAAACGTATACGTTTAGCGGCAGCATCTATCCGGACGTTGTAACTGGCTATGAAGCCGGTGCCAAGCAGCATCCACCAGACGCAGATTCTGGCGCAGCAGGGCTACGTTTAGGCGCAAGTCCTAAGAATGCTGAATGGCGTAATGAATCGGCAATCGCTTACACGGGTTGGTTCAACTCTGCTAATACGCACGATTTTTACCTAAACCACAATCGCTACGTCTACACCTTCACCGCAACAGATGAAACCATGACCGTTTGGGTAGAAATGTTCACCCGCTATGGCTTCAGCAGCAGTGGCTATTTCCTAGATCACTTTGCGTTACAACAAGGTGGCAACGCCTCTAGCGCAGCCACTGTACCAACCGCAGTTGCAACGACAGCACCAACAGCAGCTGCCGCGCCAACAGCGGCGCCAACGGCAGCACCAGCAGTTGCGGCTGTTCCAGCGGGACAACCAACGGCAATGTCAGCAGCAGCTCTAACCGCACAAGCAGTAGCGCTGAATCCAGCTGGCGCAAGTGCAGGCGCATCAAGCGGTGGTCAACCTACAGCGATGTCGCCAGCGTCATTGACAGCACAAGCCCAACAATGGACAAACTTGTACCCGACCGCACTCCCTGCGAGCAGTGCACCACGGGTCGCAGCTGTGCCAGCGTCTGTGGCAAGCAACAATACAACTAGCACCGGCACGGTCAAATTAGTAGATCGGCAAGAAGTGCCAGACGGCGGGACCACCTATATTGTCAAACCAGGTGATACGCTTTGGGTTATTGCTTACCGTTACTACTTGCGCGTGTCTGACTTGCTTGAAGCAAATGACCTGACCAACCGGACAATTATTTCTCCGGGCACAAAGTTGATCATCCCTGATAGCGGCGGTTCTGCCCCAGCAGCAGAGACAACAGACACTGCAGATGCTGATGATGACGCCACGGCAGCGGCAACGCCAGCACCAACTGACGTGCCAAAGCAGACTGAAGAAATCGTTGATGACGGCGTCAATGTCACGACAGATTTTGGGCGTGTTGCAACCCGTAATGAAAATGGCGACTTGATCTACACCGTGCAAGACGGCGACAACATGTACTACATTGCGTGGGACTTCAAGGTCAAGATGCAAGACTTAGCCGATGCAAACGGAATCAAAAACATCCGCTTGCTGGCACCGGGTCAAGATATCATCATCCCGATTGATAACTAACCACAACCTGTCTTAACAAATAAAAAAAGCGCTGACTTGCTACAAGTCAGCGCTTTTTTGTTATCTATAGATGTGTCTACATTCGGGCATAATTGCTAACTACTCTGCATGTGCCTCTAGAATATGTTTCAACTGGGCTTTGAGCGGCCGCATCTCTTCTGGGATTTTGTCTTTTTTCTTTTCTTTGATAACTTCCCAAGACACCTTGCGCCCTAATCGGGTGGCGGCATAGTCTTTCCACTGCGCCATATTTTTGATCGGGTCTCCGCTGCCATTACGCCATCCACGGCCTTGCCAGCCGCCAATCCACTGCGTTGCGCCTTGTTTCATATAGTCTGAAGTGGTCACAATGTGTACGCTCAGAGCGGGGTCAATTGTTTTCAAGCCACCAATGACAGCCTGAATGTGCAGTTGGTTTGCTGTACTAACATCCTCTACGCCGCTCACCTCATAGTCATTATCTGCAGTTTTGATGTAGGCAATCCAGCCGCCACGGCCACCGTTTTTCAAACAAGAGACAGTTGTGTACAGGTAAGCATCCGCCGTGAGGTTGGTTTGATCTTGGCGCGGAATTGCGGCCGACGCCAGCCGATCCACAATTTCATTGTATTTATTGCCCGCGTGCCCTTTTACCCAATGCCATTCGATGGTGTGGCGCTCTGTGGCCTGAACGAGCAATTTCCAAAGGTCGGCATTCTGTACGGGCTTTTTAGCGGACGTTTGCCAGTTATTTTGCTGCCATTTGAAAACCCACTCTGTAATGCCTTTGCGCATGTATTGCGAATCGGTATAAAGATCAACCTTACAAGACCGATTAAGCGCTGATAACGCAGAAATAGCGGCCTGAAGCTCCATCCGATTGTTGGTGGTGTTTGGGTCGCCCCCAGAAAGTTCTTTTTGATGATCGCCACTAATTAGTACGGCTCCCCAACCGCCGGGGCCTGGATTTGGGTCGCTACCGCCGTCGGTATAAATGGTGACTTCTGATTGCGTTTGGGTCATGACGTGTCTTTTGGTAAAATATTTGTTCTAATAACAGATGTGTGGAGCCAAGCTCCGTGCAAATTGCAGGACATCCTGCAAGATTATATTACTTGGTACAAAACGCTGGAGAGCAATTTTGGGACGCGTTATAAATTCAGAAACCGCTGGCAAGCAACGAGGCCGCTTGAATAAGGCCTTATTACTCACCATGCGTGAGCTTGGCAAGAAAAAAGATATCGATGCAGAAACCCGTGACATGGTGGCATTCATTGCCCTGTGTTTGCATGAAATGCACGAGACGATTGAAGTAACATGCGCGGCATGGGAAAAACGAGACTATTGGATCAAAGCGGACCGCTTCCGCCGCGACTGGGCTTGGACGAAAACCTATTACACCAAGCTTAGTGATAGCGTATTGCAAAATGACTGGGCAGAAATCCCAATGTTGTTGCCTGCAATTGCGCAACAAAGCGCCTCTATCAAGCTCCCCAAGAGTAACACGATTGGAACCGCTTGGAACGGTGCCCTCACGCGCTTGAAAACGCTTGTGTGGGAAGAAAAAAACAAAGTAGCTTAGCCCCAGCATACTTAAACAAAAAAGGCGTGCGCATTTCGTTGCGTACGCCTTTTTTATTTGTCAGTAGAGCGGTTTAGCGATTTTGCACGAAGTTAACCAAGATCAGGTTGTTGTCACAGTTGTCTGACGTTGTGATGCTGATCTCGTCTGAAAGCGGTGCGCCATTTTCGTTATACAACCGGATTGAGTACACATCAACGGTGTCTTCTGTGCTGTCTGCAATTTTGATTTCATAGCCGCCAGCGCCATAGTCTGTTTTTGTACCAGTAATGGACTGTGCCCCATCAACTGCCCCCCCGCTAATTTCAACGGATGAGCCAAGAATTGGCGTACCTTGCAGGTCAAAGACTTGTCCCGCAACGCCCATAAAGGTACAGCCGCCTGGGAAGCTTGTATATTGAATCCCATTATCTTGTAACGTGAAGGGGAAGGCTGAGAATGTTGGCGTTGCAGCCGGTTGGCTATTTGCCACTTCGGTTGCAGTGGCCGTTGCTGCGGCTTCTTCCGTTGGCGCTTCTGTCGCAGCATCTGCGGCGGTTGGGGCAACGGTTGCTTCGGACGTTTCCGCATTGTCACTTGCCGGATCATCAGTCGGCGCGGCTTCCGTTGGTGGCGCGCCAATGGTTGGGACGTCTGCGGCGTCTTCGCTACCTTCATCAGACCCAATGATAGGGGTTGCGGTTGCGACCTCTTCCATTGATTCACCGTCTTCCATGCTGCCTTCTTCCATTGCTGGTTCAGATGGTGCTGGAACATCGGTTGGCGCTGCTTCTGTTGGCACTGCGGTTGGCAACGGTTGCGTTGCTGTTGGCACAACTGGCGGTTGGGTTGGCAATGGCGCTGGATTTGTCGGAACTAAGTCTGCCTCAGATGGCGTTGGTAGTACGTATCTAGGCGGTAATGTGGGTGGCGGAAATGGATTCAGCCAATCCGGCAACGGCGGTGTAAAAAACACCGATATGACGTACATGATAAAACAGCATGAGAGCATAAGAACCGTGCCAGTGGCAAGGTTTAGCATCAAACAGCCCCGATTTTCCATAACCAGTTCCTTCGAAAATAATAAATAACGGTAAGTCGCTATCTAGCAGCGCGGCCAAAAGCAGTTTGAAACTGCGTTATGCGAAGCACGCGACATACAGCATTGGCATCTAGCCTTGATTTGTAAAACTTCTGAACCAATGCACTAATAGCCTATCACGATAATTACGGCACGTAGCGATCTACAATCGATTGCGCTTTGAGGCTGTCGATCCACGTCTCTAGTGCGGCTTGCTGTAGAACAAGAGCGGCCTCATCAGAGACTTCACGGTCTTCTTCAAATGCAAGCTGCTCTAAAACATGATAGCCCAAAGACGTTGAAACTGGATCGCTGCGTTCACCTGGTGCTAACGAGAACGCAGCCAATTCCAAATCTTCTACCGTGAGGGTGCCGCGTGGGAACCAGCCCAAATCGCCACCGTTGAGCTTAGTGCTTTGGTCAAGCGAGTATTCTTCTGCTAGTGTTGCAAAATCCGCGCCACCTTCTAGCTGGGCAATGAGGTCTATGGCTTCTTCACGCGTTTTGACCAAAATATGCCGGGCGTTTATTTGAGGTGCGGCCTTTGGTACGCTGCCCACAACATCACTATGGATCTTCGCCGCCAGCAATCGCACATAGAGCTCTTTGCGCCATTCTTCTGGCGTGTGAATACTCAATTCGAGCCATTCATCAAATGCCTCCTGACTGCCGCGCGCCTCTATTCCGTGTTGATAGGCGTCTTCTAATTCTGCATCGGTAACTTCATACCCCTGTGCAAGCGCAGCATCTGTAATGAGCCCTTTGATAATCATGTCTTCTAGCACGGCGGCCTGATAGTTGCCTTGGGTGGCCGGATCATTACCATTCATAATCATCCCGGCTTCAGTGCGTAAAACTTCCCGCTCATAATCTTCCAACAAGATAAAGCTATTGTTATAACGTGCGGCTAGCGGTTCTTCTGGAATCACTTCCGTTGGAATGTATTCCACCGTTGGTGCTTCGGTTGGCTCTGGCGCGGGTGCGTTTTCTATGGAAACTTCCGTAGAAACGCTTGGGCTAGGTAGGCTTTGAACAGTGCTCTCTGCCGAACCACAAGCGGTCAATGCAAAGAGACTTGTTAGTAGAACAAGTGTAGAAACTATAGATTTCAAGGTCATGCGGGTATTTTTAGCGAAGGATTTAAAAGATTGGAGATAAGGTTGTCTGTTCTGAAATCTCATTATACATGCCTAAACTAATCATTTCTTGCGCCTTAGGCTATCGTAAATATCCATTAATATTCGACAGTCATACTAATCAATACTGAGAGCCAATTTAATTCTTTTTTGCATCAAGATCAAATTTATTTATTTTGCAACCCTAGCGCAAGTTGTGCGTATTAGGTGTGTAAGGGAGCAAAAAAGAATTAGTAGCCATACAGATTGCACTTTGCGAAGTGCCACTCAGAAAGGGAGAAGCGCCATTAACCGGCTGTCGCTAGTGTCTTTCGGGAGCCGCCTGTATAGTTAAACTGCATTTATGACACCTGACGATCTTGACTTAGTCGAGCGGGTAACCCAAGGCGATCAAGCAGCCTTTGGAGAATTGGTAACAAAATACCAAACGCCGATCTATAACCTCACATACCGCATGCTTGGCAATGCCGGTGAAGCTGAAGAAGCTGCACAGGAAGCATTTTTGCGCGCCTACACGCGGCTGAACAGTTTTGATCGCAAACGCGCGTTCAAGACTTGGTTATTCTCAATTGCGTCTAACTATTGTATTGACCTGTTGCGCAAACGACGGCTCATTTGGCTGTCTTTAGATGAGCCAATTCCGCATCATCCTTCATTGGTAGACGCCCAAGCTGGCCCAGAGCGCAGCGCCGTGCAAGCAGAAAAAAGCGCCGCCGTGCAAGAAATGCTTGGCCTGCTACCGCCAAAAGACCGCCTGATGGTTGTCTTACGCTACTGGTATGACTATTCATACGATGAGATTTCAGAAACCACGGGCGCGAGCGTGAGCGCAGTCAAGAGCAGGCTGCATCGTGCCCGGCATACAATGGCAAATAACATCAAAGAAGGCAATGCTGTGGCCCTAACGGCCATGCTTGTCTAGGTGAGAACATTATGAAAGAGAAAGAATTCCAAGCCCTTGCCCAACAAAAGCTAGATGGCACGCTAAGCGCTGATCAAGAGGCCGCATTTGCAAGCCTCATTGCGCAGAACGATAGCCGCCGAAAACAATGGCAACGTTTGCAAAATGTTCATACGCGGCTGCAAAATCCGCCACTTGAAGAAGCCCCCGCCCTGTTTGCTGCCAACGTCATGGCAGCATTACAGGCGCGGCAAATGCAGGCTAAATTATTACCCAGCTGGTTCAATCGGATTTTGCCGGTTGTTGTGCTGGGCGTTAGCACTGCGGCAGCCTTACCACTCATGATTGGCATCTTGCTAATTACAGTGGTCTCTCAGCAGCCGATGCTAATGAATGCTGCTAACGTGCTCTTAGGCGATAGTCTCATCGTTGCACAGAACATTATTGGCTCCCTCTTGACGATGGGCGTCGCGTTCTTAGGCTGGCTCTTACCGCAGCCAAGTTTCCTAATGATGCTCGGCGTAACACCAGTTTTGGCCTTTGTCTGGTTGCGCACAATGCGCCACTATTCACCACAATTGAGTGCTTAATAATGCTGGCTAACGTACGTACGCAAAAACGCGCCCGTCTCATCATTGCCTTGCTGGTTTTGCTAGGCTGGTGGGCCATCCAACCCGCCAACGCGCAAGTTGAAATTGACGACGATGTAACCGTTGTTGGCAGCGACTATGAGCTCAATGAAGACGACACAATCAATGGTGATTTGTCTGTTTTAGGTGGCAGCGCCAAATTAGAAGAAGGCAGTAAAGTCACTGGTGATCTTTCAGTTGCTGGTGGCAATGTCGAAGTTGAAAAAGGTGCCATCATCAATGGTGATGTGGTGGTGCTGGGCGGCTCATTAGAGCTAGAAGGGATTGTGCATGGAGATGTCACTGTCTTTGGCGGCAATGTTGAAATCAAAGATGACGCGCAAATCAATGGCGATCGGTTTGCCCTAGGCGGAACGATTGAAGATAAGCGCAGCGAAAGTGCCCAAGAGGCTGATAACGCTGCTACAGAAGGCGGCCTTGAACTTGACCTGCCAGATGCGCCACCACTGCCAGACCTACCGTATGGTGAGCACTATCGTGGCCCATCGCGGATTGCCAAATTCTTTACGCGGCTCGGGACTACGCTCTTTATGACACTCGGCTTGGGCGTCCTAACATTGGTCGGGCAGCTATTCTTTGCCGAGCGGCTCACAAATATCGGCGAAGTCGCATTTGATAAGCCGATTGAGTCTGGCGGAGTGGGGTTCCTAACACTGCTGATTTACGCCATTATCAGCACGATCTTAGCGTTGCTGTTGGTAACCATCTGTTTCGCAATAGCAAGCATAGCGGGGTATACCGCCGGTGGCCTCACGCTTGTTGCAGGTTGGGTTTCGATTGGCTCACACATTGGCAAACGGCTGTTTGGCGAGCGCTACCCAGATGAAGACCGAAAAGGCGTTGCAGCCGCACTTGGCACGGCAATGTTAACGCTCGTTATAGGTTTGTTGTATACGATAAGTGCAGTAGCTTCGGGATTTATATTCCCAGCAATACTCGCAACAATTTTGATTGTTGCATTTGGATTAGGGGCAGTTGTGCTCACCCGATTGGGCACCTACAGCGAAGCATCGCTCTTTACCCCAGCGCCGGCCAACGCCGCGCAAAACAATAAAAACGAACATGAGGTAACACATGATGACATCTAACAAAGAATATCGAAAACTAGAACGCCCACTCAACGATCGCCGCTTCCTTGGCGTGTGTGCCGGGCTCGCAAACTTCTTGGGCATTAGTCCCTTCTGGGCGCGTATCGCACTCGTTGCAGCGCTTATTCCCGGCGGTGTACCGGGCATCCTAATCTACCTAATCGGTTGGATTATTATGCCAAATGAGCGCCGCGCCTAAACAGCGAGCGTCTTGAATAACAAAAAAGCCACGGACGTTTTGTCCGTGGCTTTTTTATTTTAAGAGGTTGGATCGTTAGCGCGTCCAAGCTAGCCAGCGTTTGAATAGGCTTGCTACCCGTGGCGTTAGGCGCGTGCGGTTGTAAGCACCGGCAGCCTTAGCAATCACTTCGGCCTGCGTTGGGTAAGGATGGATGGTGTTCGCAATCTTGCCAAGCCCGACGCCATGCGTCATGGCTAAGGTCACTTCGTTGATCAGTTCACCGGCATGCGAGGCAACAATCGTTGCGCCGACAATTTTGTCTGAGCCTTTTTCAACATGGATTTTGGCAAACCCCACTGCTTCGCCGTCTGCTTTCGCACGGTCAACGTCTGCCAAATCGGCTGAGAACGTGTCAATCGCAATGTTTTGCTTTTCGGCTTCGGCTGGCGTTAGACCAACTTGCGCCACTTCAGGGTCAGTGTAGGTTGTCCATGGAATAACAAGCGAACTGTACTTTTTACGCCCCATAAACAGCGCGTTCTGTAGCACAATCCGTGCTGAAAAATCAGCAGTGTGAGTAAACTTTTGTGGGATGGCTACGTCGCCTGCCGCAAAGATATTTTTGTTGGTGGTGCGCAGATTGTCATCAATTGTGATGCCGCGTCGATCATACGCAACGCCGACATCCTCTAGATTGAGATTTTCAACATTGGGGGCACGCCCGGCTGCTAGCAAAATTTCATCAACGATGACCGTTTTCGCCTCGCCATCAATTTCAAAGTGAATCGCTTTTCCGTCTGGCACCGCTTCGATCAGCGACGTTTTCGCACCAAGATGTAGCGCAATGCCATCTTTTTCTAACTGGGCTTGAACAAGTTCAGCCGCGTCGTCATCATCGCGCACCATAATGCGTGGGGCAATATCTAGCAGCGCTACGTCTGAGCCAAAGCGGCTAAACGATTGTGACAACTCACAGCCAATCGCACCGGCACCAATCACGGCAATACGCTTAGGTAGTTCGGTCAATTGCCAAACAGTTTCGTTTGTCAGGAAGCCCGTTTCTTTTAGCCCCGGAATTGGAATAGCCGCAGCGCGACCGCCAGTTGCAATGACTGCTTTTTTGAACTGGAGCGTTTTATCACCGACAGAGATGGTGTCTGGGCCAGAAAATGCGCCCGCGCCTAAAAATACGTCTACGCCTAAATCTGTAAAGCGCTGCGCAGAGTCATGGGCGCTGATATCGGCACGCACGCTGCGCACGCGTTCCATAATCTTTGGGAAATTTGCCACCGGATCTACTTCAACTTCGATCCCAAAATCGGCAGCGTGCTTGAGTTCTCCCAACACTTTGGCTGAGCGAATTAGCGTTTTAGACGGTACACAGCCCACATTCAAACAATCACCGCCAAGCAAGTGTTTTTCAATTAGGGCAACTTTAGCGCCCATACCTGCTGCCGCAACAGCGCAAATGAGGCCTGCAGATCCACCACCAATCACCACCAGATTGTAGCGACCATCTGGCGTTGGGTTGACCCAATCTGCGGGGTGCGTGTTGGCGATCCAACGTTGGTTGTGCGAGTCAAAAGGAGGAATATTGAGAGACATAAAGAGAGTTGATAATACTAAGGGTTGTTGTTAGAACGTAGACGCGGGGAGTGTAGTGCGTCTTACGTGGCGGCTATAAATTTCGCAGAGCCCAGCTAAACCGCTGCACGATGCCAACGCAAACCAGCGCACCCATCAGCCAGAATAACTGAATTTGCACCGCTGGTAACAATAAAAACAAGCCATAGAAAATGACCGTCTCTGTTCCGCCAATCAGGCCAGCTGGCATTGAAACAGAGGTTGTCTCGCCAGTTGCCGCTGCGCCTTGAGCGCGTTTTTCTAAAATGGCCGACAAATACATCCACGACGCTGCATTGACATAAAAAATAGAAATCAAGCCGATTACGCTAATCAGCATGCGCTGCGAAGGTGCCGCTAGCGCAATGCCAATGGGCACAATCACATACACTGCAAAATCTAACAGAATATCAAGATAGCCCCCCATATCAGATTGCCGATTGTGGGCACGTGCAACCACGCCATCAAAGCCGTCAAGCGTGCGGCTGAGCAGCCAAACAGCGAGCGCAACACCGTACTGTTGTTGATAGGCCAGCCACGCTGTCAAAACGCCAGTCATAAAGCCCAAGATCGAAATAAAATTAGGGTGAACTGCGCCCAATGGCTGGGCAAGCGGATCTAGGATGCGGTTCTTGAGCGGACGGGCAATAAAATCAAGCATTAGAGTTTTTCAAAAATAGTCTTACGCATTAGCCATTCGGTTAGACGCGGCACCAAGATCCCAAGCTGCGCGACAAACTTATTTGCCACACCGGGGATATGCTGCCGTTTTCGGCGTTGCGCAGCAAGGTAAATCTGTGCCGCCAGCGCTTCAGGCGCTAGACGCGTGTGTTCACGCGAATTATCTGGACTATAGCGCCGCGCATGTGCAGTACGCGTTGGCCCCGGAAACACCGTCAGCACATTCGTATTATTAGGCTTAACGGCCAAGGCCACACTACGCGCATACAAAGCCAGCCCATCTTTTGAAGCCGCGTAAACGCTGGCCCCAGGGTAGCTAACAAAATGAGATAGTGAAGAAATAAACGCCAGCGTGCCGTGTGGTGCCAGTTGCTGCGCCTTTATAAGTGCCGTCGTCAACAGCAATGGTGCGCGCAGATTCAAATCTAGCACTTTCCGCTGCTGCGCCATTGGCAACGCAGCAAACTTACCCGCAGCGCTAATGCCAGCGTTGTGAATAACAACATCAAACTGCGCATACGCGGCTAATGCCGTTGGATGCGCAACATCCGTCAGGTCTGCCAAGATCACGTCGCACGTGCCGCCAGCTTGTCTAAGCTCAGCTTGGGTTGCTGTGGCGCGCGCTGCGTCGACATCGATGCCCACAATATGGTGCGTCTCTGCAAACTTGCAAGCCAGCGCTTTGCCAATGCCATCGGCAAACCCAGTTATCAAGCAGACGGGCTGTTGCGCAGATTGCTTACCTTTTGTCCGCGTGCGGAGCGTATCAATCCGGCGGCCGAGCAGTGTGCCAAGGCCGTAAATTGCCTTATTACTGGTGCCAATCACAACCTGCCGTCTGCCGCTGGCAATAGCGTGCTGGATCTTTTGTGCAACTTGCGCCGCTGGTGGAAACTTGTCCCAATCCATTTGCGCCTTGGTCACGCCGGCTTTAGCGTGCATACCGGTGCGCGTTGCGCCGGGCAAAATAAGCTGCACGCTAATTTGTGGGGCTAGCTCAATCCGTAGGCTACGTGCAACCCCATTGAGCGCGGCTTTTGTTGCGATGTACGCTGCATACTGATCCATGCCAAACGCCGTTGCAACGGAGCTAATAAATACAACTTTGCCAGTTGCCTGCTGCAACGCGGGCAAGAGCGCATGCGTTAATGCAATGGGGGCGTAGATGTTAACCTGCAACAGTGCGTTCAGGTCTGCTGGCGCTTGCGCGGCAACGTCACCCACATACCCTAATCCGGCATTATGAATGAGCAGATCTACACTTGTGATGCGTTGTGTTTGGAGCCAATCTTGAATTATTTGGGGCGCATTGGGCAAGCTGAGGTCTGCTTGGCAGTATGTGTCTGCGCTAAAAAGTGGGTCATTCAGAGCGGCAAGCGGGCGACGTCCGATAAGCACGAGCCGCGTAGACTGCTGCTGATAACGCTGTGCTAACGCCAAGCCGATACCATCGGTTGCGCCAGTAATAATGATCGTTTTTGAGGGGTCTGTCATGGCGACAGTTTAGCACTTGACGCTACGGTTGACTTGTAAGTCGGCTAACAGAACAGTGACTTACACTGGCCACGTTACAACAAATGTTGAGCCTTTACCAAGCACGGACTCAACTTCGATTTGGCCTTTCTGCGTTTGTAAAATATCAGACACAATCGCTAGGCCCAGCCCAATGCCAGACTTGGTTTTATCTGAACGATAGAAACGATCAAAGATAAATGGCATCTGGGAGTCTGGGATGCCGGGGCCTTCATCAATTACGTGTAAGGTAACGTTTTCCCGCTCAGCATCGTAACCCGTGCGTAGCCGCAGCGTGCTATTTGGCGCAAACTTGAGGCCATTATCTACAAGATTGACAATGACTTGCGTGGTTTGCTCGCGGTCGAGTTCTAGCGTTGGCAGGTCGACAGTATCTAGTTGAATCTGCACATTATATTTAGAGATTTCACTTTGCCGCGCATCAATAACTTCAGCCACTAAGGCATTGAGTCCAATTGCCTCAGGACGAATACGCGTGCGAAGAACGTCTAAGCGTGAAATTTCAAGCACGGATTCAATCAAACGTTCCAACTGCGACAGCTCAGTTGTCATCCCTTCGTAAGATTCAGCCCGAACCTCAACTGGCGCTGCAATATAGTCATCCAAGCGTTTATCTAACGATTCAATTGGCACGGCCAGCTCTTGCGTGATGTTGGCAACAAACCGTGATTTCAGTTGATCTAACTCGCGTAGCCGCAGGTTTGCAGCAATCAGTTCGTTTTGGCGGTCTACCACGCGCTCTTCAAGGCCAGCAAGAAGTTGCACGCGATCTAAAGCTTGACCGGCACTTTCTGCAATTGCAATTAGGAGTTGTAAGTCACGCGCATCGAATTGGCGTAACCCTGATTTAGAAATACTCAATACGCCAATGGAAACGCCGTTTGCCGTTAGCGGTGCAATCATCAGCGATAGATCGTCACGAGTTGTAAGCTTTGTATTTTCAGAGCTAAGGCTGCGCGCAGTGCCTGTTGCAAAGGCCAGCCCGACTAACGTATCTGAAACCGGAATTCTTTGTTGTAAAGTCGCCTGCATCCAGCCATAGGCCTTGACTGCTTCTAGACTGTCCTTATCAACGGGTAGTGCAATCGCGCCCGCATCACTGTGGAACTCTTGCTGCATGGTCTCCAGCAAAACATCGAGTACAGCAATGGTGTTGGTTGTGGCGCGTAGCTTGAGAGAAACATCTGCAATGCGCTGCAAATCATTAGCCGCCTGTTGAGATTTACTGCGCAGCAAATTGTTCTCAATCGCAATCGCGGCTTGGTTACCAAATAAGTTTAGACGCCCATGTTGCTGATTAGAAAGATGGTCGGCTTCGCTAATTTGCAGACAAATTACGCCCATTACTTCTGCATTTGAAACTAACGGAATCGCAATCCGCTGCACGTGGTTGGCCTGATCGACAGCAATCCGTATTTGCTTGGCCGCTATGACCTCAGCAAATAAATCTTGTAAATCTGGCGGCGACTGCGGAGCTGGCTTGGCAACCATAGCCACTTTTTCAAAGTTATCTTCTGCCTGCAAGTGAATACACGCCTCTTCATACGGCTGAATCAAGCGAATCAAAACTAGCAGCTGATCATAAAAATCAGGCTGTAAACTGGCAGTTGTAATTTGCAACAAAATAGACTGCATCAGGTCAGCACTTTCTTGCGCGTCAATATCCGCTTTATAGGCGTCCATCCGCTCTAAAGTAAGCGCTAAGCGTGACGCAATGCTTTCATAAAGTTGCTGATGCTGTGCGGTAAATGCGTGCAGTGTTTCAGAGGCAATGCTCAATACGCCATACAATTTCTTTGGGGTATGAATAGGGATGATGATTTCAGATTGCACCATCTCATCTAAGATGATGTACTGTGCCGACTGGCTAACATCGTTGATGCAGACCGTTTCTTTCGTAATTGCGACCTGCCCAATAAGCCCAGTGCCATACGCAATCTCAGAAGCGTTTGGCGCCCGATCCCCATAGACGCGCGTGGTGTGCAATTCCACTACTTTTTCAAGTGGGTTGGCAACGCCAATCATCACGCTATACACACTCAGGTGTGCATACAACGTGTTAGCCACAGACTCAATTAACGCATCTGAAGATTCTGAAACGTTGAAGATGCGGGCAATCTCTTCGAGCATGCGCAGTTCTAGCACGCGGTACGCTTGCTCACTGGAGGCCTGCTCCTCGGCAGTCACATCATCAAAGGTGACTAAGTAATCGTATGCATTGGCAATGCTGGAGCGTTTACACGTTAGCGTGACATTCAACATTTGGCCAGACGGCATCATTTGCACAAAACTTTTAGGCGACTGGCGCGGACGGTGCGTTTTCCAATTTGGAAAATAAGTTGCCAGCGCGCTACCATACAAGTCATCTTGAGGCTGTTGTAGCAACCTAGCCGCAAATTCATTACTAGACTTAATCTTGCCGTCATTGTCGACAACAAACATCCCTAAATCAACGGAATTAATAATCTGATCTGCGGCAGTGCGCACAGATAACTTCCGGGTAAGTGCATCAAACCAACCAATGCCGCTCATGCCACACCTGCTTTTTCAGTCGCTAGCGGCAACCGAACGGTAAAGGTTGACCCAACTTCTGGCGCGCTTTCTAATGTGATGCGCGCCTGATGCCGCTTCAGAATTTCTTCTACAATTGAGAGGCCCAAGCCAGAGCCGATAATGTCTGATTGGGCGGCATTGTCGCCGCGATAGAAACGATCAAAGATATGGTCTTGTTCAGCGGGGCTAATTCCAACGCCCGTGTCTGCCACAATAATCAAGGCTTCGGCGTGCGCTGCATCAAATGCGGTAGAGACCGTAACGGCGCCCGTCGTTGTGTAATTGACAGCATTTTCAATTAGCTCATCAATCACAAGTTCTAGTAGCGGTTTAGTGCCGGTGGCAATCGGCAAATCTGGGGTTGCTGTAAATTGAATATGTACGTCAGGCTTGGTATTACTGGCCTGCGCCTGCGTAACGCGTGCCGCAATTAAGGTGTTGAGGTCGAGCGCCTCTTGCTCTGTTGAAACTTCGCCTAAATCTAATTCAGAAATCGTATGGACTGACTGAACAAGTTCATCTAGCAAAGAGATTTGTTTATCTAAGATGCCTGTAATACGCGGAATTTTGTGCGCCGGGCTTTTGGCAAGCATGCCCATCCAAAGCTTCAGATTGGTAAGCGGTGTGCGTAAATCATGCGACATATCGCTCACAAAGCGTGACTTTAGCGCATCGGCAGACTGCAACTGAGCATTGGCGATGGCCAGTTTTTCCGTACGAGCAGCCACTTCACCTTCTAGCACATCACGGATAGACGCCGTTTCAATCGCACTCGTAATGACTTGTCCCAATTGATTCAGTACTTCAAGCTGCTTATCTGCCAGCACATCAACCGTGGTGTTTAGCTGAATCACAGCCTCACTCACATCTACAAATTGCATGGGCAGATAAATGTTGTAGCCGCCATCTTTGGCTGCATCTGCAATTGTACGGCCCGCACCAATCGCCATCTTTAACATTTGCGTTGGTGGCACTGTAATCGGGTCACCAGCACACATTTCCAGCCATTCATCGTCTTTGGCACGCTGCCACACACAGCCTGCCGCTGCTGACATCAAATCTTGGCTAGCATCCAGACCCATTTGCAATACTTCATCAATTGTATTGATGCTGCGTAACGCAGTATTCAAATCTAGAACTTTTTGCAGTTGTTGGCTTTGCGTGTTGTACGCTTCAACATTTTGTGAATTGATAATTGCAAGCGCTGCCTGGCGCGCCATCGCCTGCAAGATACGTTTATCGCTGCCCTGAAAAATACGCTGCATGACGTTATTAATAATCAGCACGCCATAGCGCCGGCCTTGTGATTCAAGCGGTGTTACCAACCAATTGCCAGAGACCGGCTGATTCAAGAATGAGTAGGTCCGTGGTTCTTCTTCGGCTTGGATAGAAAAGACGCCATCCTGCGCAAATGCGATTTCAATAATGCAATGCCCATCTGGTTTATATTGGCGTTGTGTTGTGTCCAACGAGGTTTCACCGGTCAATGCCACAATTTCAACGTGCGTATCTTGTGTGATGGCAATTGCACCAAAGTCAAAATTGATGGCTTTGCGCATGGCAGCCAAAATGTTTTGCAACACAACATCGGTTTGCTTGGCTGTCGTGAGCATTTGCGTGGCATTTTGTAACGCTTCAGAGGCAATCCGCGATTGCTGCTGGGCATTTTCAAGGCGTAGCTTTTCAAGCATTTCTGCGCCCTGTTGCGCAATCCGGGTTAGCAGTAGCTGCTCATCTGCCGTAAATTCGGCCGTATGGTCTACCTCAACAACGCCAAGAATTTGACGCCCCGTGGCTAACCGATGCGCTTTGACCTGCGTTAAGCGGCTTTGCGAGTCTTCAATCAAGATTTCATCGGTGTGGAAGCATGTTTCTAAATCTCGCGGCGTCGCGATCACCATTGAGCCATCTGTTGATTTTAGCCGCACCGTTTCTGGCAACTGCGTTAACGTAAATGGTGGTTCCGCTAGCAAGATCTCAACCGTTTTTATGTTGAAACTATCGCGAATAGCCGCCTGCAACGCTTGGCAAACTGCGGGTTCATTATCAGTTGTCAAGAAAACTTGGCTGAGGTTAGCCTGCACCTGAAATTGACTTAACTGCTGCGCAATTTTGGCATCAGTTGCCAACCTTTCTGTCATATCGCGTACGGTAATCAGCCGGTCAATCGTTTTATCCGCATCTAACGGCTTGATAGTGACAGAGACTGTCTTGTCATCAACAGTAATGAGATGTTCTTCTTTATTGTCTAAGGTCAATACGGGGAATACATCGGATAGATTCTCGCCAATTTCAACAACCGACCCTAACAACATTCGCGCAACAGAATTGTTTTGGGTGATGATGTTATTGCGGTCAACAACCAAAACCCCATCGGTCAGCATCTCTACGATATTCTGCGTTTCAACATTGAAGACATCTGTAAAGCGGATTTGAAAAAGCGCCCAGATGGCAATAACAGCCGTAAACGTTGTAACAAAAGGGGTAAGGTCAAACACCGCTTGGAACAACGGCGTGAGGTTCAGAATAGTAACCGCATTAAATGCGAGCGGTGCCAGCACGCCTAACATGATCAAGAGGAATTGGCGCTTAGGCATCCTCCGCGCGGTAACAGCTAAAGACCCCAGCCCAATTGCTAACAGTGTGTATGCAGGAACGATGTAGGCTGTCCAATAATATGGTCCCGGTGCACGCTTAGGCACGCGCACGCCGTAGTAGTCTACAAATTGCGCTGGCGTATTACTGAGCATGTGCAACTGGTCTGTAATTAGGAACGCAGCCAATGCCGTCGCCACAGCCCAAAATATCCAGCGTACCCACGTTTTTGCAAAAAACCGTACCTCATTAAAGCGCATCAGTGCCAAAAACAAGGAAACAGCTAAATAAACCGACGTTGCTTGAATAAAGTTTGCAAGAAAAACCTGCAATGAAAAGGCAACAATGCTGGCGCGAATAAGCGCGGCCAAATTCCAAAGCGCTAGAGACGCAAAAACAATAGAGAACTCAAACACACCCGGCCGTGTGCGGCGCGGCCAAGTCTTCGATAACACATACGTATTTACAACAAGCCCTATGATGAATAGGGACGTGAAGGGGGTCCATTGCAGAGTCATTATTTTTTCATTGTATAGCAAAACCACAGTCCTTCGAATAAAGAAAAACCGCCATCTTAATAATTACAGACAGCCGTTTAAGTTCATTGGTTGTTTAGACTATACGGAACTACTTCGATTTATTCAAAATACGTAACAATATTAAGAACGTGTTGATAATACTCCCAAGTAGAAAAAATTACAGTAACAAATCCATATACCTTGCGCGACTTACAATGCTAAAGACTTGGGGAATAAAAAAGACCAATATCCGCAGATATTGGTCTTTTACAAACCGCAGCAATGCTAAGGTTTAGGCGCTACGGGCTTCTTCCCGTTTACGTAGCCAGCGCGAAATCCCAATGCTAATCAAGAAAATAGCAACCGCAGAAACCAAAATCCACGGGTTGAATTCTGGCCGCGCCCCATCGAGCACTTTTTCAAGAGAGATTGAGGCCCCAAACAACGTAAATGCAACTGTGCCTGGGATACTGCCCAACGCTGTTGCTAACAAAAACGCTTTCCAGTCAATTTTGAGGAAGCCCGCAAGATAGTTCACAAAATCATACGGCAAGAACAAAAGTCGCATTAGGAAAACTGTTTCAAAGCTGCGCGACCGCATGCGGTTGGTGTACTTACTAACAAGATTGATTTCTTCAGACGTGTCGTCTAGCAATCCTTTGCCAAAATAGCGCCCAATGACATACGCCAACAGTGCGCCCATGTTGGACCCGATCACCACCCACAAAATGCCTAACGGGCCAAAGAATGCCCCAGCGGCAATTGAAAGCACGCCAGCCGAGAATAAAAAGATAGGCCGGACCGTATAAAGAAAGATAAATAAGAGCGGGCCAAACACTGGATGCATCATAAACGCGGTCAGTCTTCGCAAGATTTCGACCGTTGATAGGCCAGTGACTTGTGAATAATAGATATAAGCGCCTAGCAGCGTCAGCCAAAATCCGAGTGCCAACAACTTCTGCCAATGATCAGATAAAAAGCTAGATTTTTTCTTGGGTTGCATTGAAAGTGTCATACTAATGAAAATTCCTGAAATAAGTGTACTGCGATGTTTACAGGCCAACCACACCAACGCGTGCAGTAAGCCTGCGCTAAAGACTGCACCACGCGGGCAAGTCTTACGTTGTCAATTTACACTTCTTATCTGCTAATCATTTTTCAGCAGTGCGGTAGCGCTGTGCTATACAATTGTTTAAATACACAGCCAAACAGCCCTAAGTAAAAACTTCTTTTATGACCGATCTATCCGCTCCACAAACAACAGATACGCCCCGCGCAATAAAAAGCGGTCTCCACCGAGGTCAAATTGCGGTTGGGGTACTAAGTGCCGTCTTGGCGCTGGCGGGGTTTATTGGGATTGCCACAATCTGGGTCATGCGGCAGCTCTTTATTATTGAAGAGTTACCCCAAATAACCCCAATTTGGACGGCGCTAAGCTATATCGGGCTATGGGGCGTGTTAGCTGGCGTGATTATGGTTGCCAGGCGTCTGATCAAAGCAGCACGTTATAAAACAGTCCTTACGCTTTGGCTGTGGGCCACATTGAGCCTGCTGATCTTCTTGCCTTTACGGTTCTTTAACTACACCACAGCCCAGTGGACAGCCGTCGCGCAAGTGGTGCTAGGGCTAATGGTGTGGCTGTTATTACGCACCCAGCAAAGCAATCGCACCACCCAATCAGCAACATACGCCATAGCCATTACATGTGCCGCGTTACTAAGCCTGCCTTGGCTACTTAATGGCGCGTTTGGCTCACTGCTAGACGTTTTATTGAATGGCATGGTTGGCATTGTGCTGGCGCTTATCGCACGCGACCTGATCCTTACGAAGCTCGACTTTGCAGTATTTGGCAGCACAACCCGCCAACGCGATATTGCCCTATTGGCATTAGCCATTGGCGGCACGCTGCGGCTTTTAGCATTGGGGTTAGGTGTAAACGGGCAGCAGCTCATTTTAGTTATTGCGTTACCGGCCTTAGGCTGGCTCATCGCAACCTTGGGGTACACCCGCCTTGCTGATCAGGTCAATTTGAATCTGAAAGCCCCCACGCTTCTACTCGCAATCATTAGCGCAGTAATACTAGTTACCTTTGATGGGGACGAGCTATTTCTAATGCTCACTGGCACAGCAACAAATGAAGCGCTCCCGCTTGCCATGCGCGCCGCAGCCATCACAGCCGGGTTGGCGTTAGCACTGGCAGCCATTGGCAGCTTGTTCAAAAAATTCAGCCCAATTACACTGCCGCAAAAAGCCAAGCTCTGCCTAGCCGCAGGCGCAGGTCTAATTGCGTTTGGCGCATATTTCTTTGGCGGTCAGCCGGGCTTTCATGGCGAGCAACTCTTTGTAGTGATGGCTGATCAAGCCGACCTCAGTACAATTGCCAACTTTGAAAATTTTGAAACTAAGCGTGAAACCACTTACAAAGAGCTGACTAAATTTGCAGTTGCGGACCAAGCTGAGTTACGTACATTTTTAGAACGTTGGCGAATTGATTACCAACCTTATTATTTGATCAACGCGATTCAGGTGCCAGCATCACCATTTATGCGGCTTTACCTTAGCCGCCATCCAGATGTAGACCGTGTCTTAGAAAATCCATACCTGCGGCCGTTGCCGGACATTCTCAACCGTGCGGATGGCATACATTCTCGTCCAACTGAAATTCCGTGGAACCTGCATATGATCGACGCCCCGCGCGTTTGGGATGAGCTAGGCGTTACGGGAAGCGGTGTAATTATTGGGCAATCTGACTCAGGCGCGGAATGGGAACACCCAGAGTTGATCAACAGCTACCGTCAAAATCCATTGAATAATCTAGCGGGCGCAACTTATGTTGTGCAGCCAACGAAACATGATTACGCTTGGCTTGATCCTTGGCGGCAAAGCATCGCGCCTTATGACCAAGGCGGCCACGGCACCCATACGCTAGGCACCATTGTTGGCGAAACGGTCGGCGTGGCGCCAGGGGCCGAGTGGTTTGCTTGCAGCAACTTGTATCGCAACCTAGCCAACCCCGCGCTGTATTTAGACTGTATGCAGTTTATGCTTGCGCCGTATCCATACAGCGGGAATCCATTTACAGACGGTCGCCCAAACTTAGGCGCGCATGTCATCAACAACTCTTGGGGATGCCCAGAAATTGAAGGCTGTGATGCGGATTCACTCTTAGTTGGCACGCAAGCATTGCGCCACGCGGGGATTTTCATTGTCACATCTGCTGGGAATGAGGGGCCAAACTGTGAAACCATCTCCAGTCCATTGGCAATTTATGATGAATCATTTTCAGTCGGTGCCGTCGATTGGGAACAAAACACAACCGGCTTTAGTAGCCGTGGGCCAGTAACCGTAGATGGTAGCAACCGCATCAAACCCGATATTATGGCACCCGGAAAGGACATTATCTCCGCAGCACCGGGCGGAACGTACGCTGTTCATGAAGGGACCTCAATGGCTGGCCCACACGTGGCCGGTGTCGTCGCGCTGATGTATTCGGCCAACCCGGCATTGATTGGTGAAATTGACACGGTCGAACAACTCATTATTGACACGGCTACCCCGCTAACCGGCAATATATCTGACCCCGGTTGTAACGCCATTAGCGTGCCTAACAACACCACTGGCCACGGCCTAATCAATGCTTACGCCGCAGTTGAGGCTGCCATCGAATGGCAACCGTAAATACGCATACTGGCATTGTCGCCGCTGGTGATCCGCAATCTGCCCAAGCAGGTGCTGCCATGTTTGCGCACGGTGGCAACGCAATTGACGCGGCTGTCGCGGCTGCTTTTGCGGCCTGCGTGGCGGAATCTGTCATTGTCAACATTAGCGGGGGCGGTGTGGCAACTTGGCACGATAGCCGCACAAATACCGTCCAGTGCTTAGACTTCTTTAGCACGATGCCCAGCGGCAAAATTCAACCAGACAGTGATTTTCGAGAAGTTGTGTTGGATTTTGGAGCAACAACACAATCCTTCTTTATTGGTAGAGCCAGCGTTGCCGTACCCGGCGTAGTTAGTGGCCTAACAACATTGCTTGCCCAAGCAGGCTCGTTACCACTCGCCACAGTTTTACAGCCTGCAATCCAGCTTGCACGGCACGGTGCTGTCATCTCGCAAGGGATGGACTACATGCTCAGCTTGCTGGTAGAAATTTTTACCGATACGCCAGCGTTGGGTGCGATCTATGCGCCAAATGGCACCCTGAAACGGGCCGGTGACACATTCACCATGCCGCAATTTGCAGAAACGCTAGAACAACTTGCCATCTCAGGCCCAGCGCTTTTTTCGACGGGTGAAGTTGCCCAAGCCATCGTCGCCGATCAGGCCGAAAATGGTGGCCTCGTTACCTTAGAAGACCTCGCTGCATATAGACCTATTCTGACAACACCCATTCAAGTGGCCTACCGTGACACACAAGTATTCTTGCCACCGCCAAGCTCTACAGGCGGCGTGCTAATTGCATTTGCGCTCAAGCTGCTCAATACAGTGCCGCTTGCTCCGCTAGCTTTTTCTAGCGCCAAACGGGTACGCGTGCTAACCGAAGTGATGCGCCTGACTAGTCAAGCGCGGGCAACGTGGGAACAGCTAACTAGCACACAAGCAGAAACGGCAGTCGCTGCGTTTTTATCGGATGCCCATTTGGCAACTTATATTACTGCCCTGACAGCCAACCTCAAACAGCGCCCAGCAGCAGCTCAAGCCCAAGATAGCGCCCCACGGCACACCTCACACATTAGCGCTGCAGATCGGCATAACAATTTTATTAGTGTGACGCTCTCTGCTGGTGAAAATGCAGGCTACTTGGTTGGGGATACTGGGGTCAGCCTGAACAACATGCTGGGTGAAATTGATTTACATCCGCTTGGCTTTCATAAAATGCCAGCAAAGCAGCGGTTAGCAACGATGATGTCACCCGCATTTGTCACGAAAGATAATCACCCTTGGCTGGCCATAGGCAGCGGTGGTAGTACGCGGATTCGGTCTTCAATCTTGCAAGTGCTCAATAACATTGTGGACCACGGCAGTTCCCTTTCAGCCGCAGTTACTGCTGAACGCGTACATTTTGAAAACAATCTTTTACAAATGGAACCAGGCTTTCCTGCTGCTAGCATCGCAGAACTACAAGCAAATGGCTATGCGATCAATCAGTGGCCAGAAAAAAGTATGTACTTTGGTGGGGCGCAAGTGGTGCAATACACAAAAACTGACGGATTTGCCGCTGCGGGAGATTTTCGGCGCGGTGGGGCCATCGCCAAGGCTTGATACTAAGTTAGCAGCAATAATTAACCTCTACCCAAACAAACCAAATCCAATTCATAAAACCAACACAAGTACCAAAAGACTATTTGCGAGGTAGAGGTCACATTGAGTGTGAGCCATCTCCCAAATAACGGTCTGTTTTGTATTTATTTCTTAGACAGCATGTCTAAAAACCACATTCAAAACTTGTTCAAACAAAATATTAGCGAGCAATCGTATTAACCTTTTGCTTTATTGAATCTCAATTTCCACCCCATAGTATCCCTATGTACTGGTCCATTGGACAAATCGGGCTACGATCTTAACCTTTTCTTTGCAAAAGCTAAATATCCTCAATAAACGTGACAAGTATTGTAATGGTGGCTGTACGCTTTAAACAAACCATAGTAATTTTTGGTTAACTTCCAAAGTTTGTACAAAAAAAGCTTGATTCATTCTCACAAACGTGTACAATGAAAGCACAATTTCTAACCAAAAAAATTATTGGTTAGAAAAACAAGCATTTTGCGCCTATTTGAAATGCAGAGTAAAGCTTATCGGTACACACATCGGGCTCTGCTGACCAAATAATTACATCCGTATCTTTCGAAGTTTGTGAAAGGAATTTATCGCCATGTCAGAGAAAATATTAGTAGTAGATGATGATGAAAATAACGTTTGGCTCGTAAGCACGATTTTGAAGCATAACGGCTTCGAAGTAATTGAAGCCTTTAGCCCAGAAGAAGGGTTGAAATGCGCGTACCAACAGCATCCAGATTTGATCTTGTTAGACGTCATGATGCCAAATATGGACGGTTGGGAAGTTTGCCGCCGCTTGCGTGAGCTTTCTGAAGTGCCAATTGTGTTCTTGACAGCCAAAACCGGCATTAAAGACGTTGTGCGCGGCCTAGACTCAGGCGCAGACGATTACGTTCTAAAGCCATTTGACAACCAAGAGTTGGTTGCCCGCTGCCGTGCCCACCTACGCCGTAAACCAAATATCAAAAATGAAGGAGAACTCATCTTTGATAATGGCGACTTACGCATCAACTTTATGAATCGTGAAGTGACTGTCCACAGCAAAGTGGTAGACCTCACGCCAAAAGAATTTGATCTGCTCGCTACTCTAGCCCGCAATGCAGGCCGCGTGCTCACCCGCTCAGAACTTGTAAAACAAGCTTGGGGTCCAGAATACAGTGATGCCAATGAAAGCCTAAAACTGTATGTGCACTACTTGCGCAAGAAAATTGAGCCAGAACCAGAAAATCCACGTTATATCTTGACGTCACGTGGGGTTGGTTATCGCTTCGCGAATAACTAAACTATTCACCCACCTGCGCACACAAAAAAGCCGCGTTAGACAGCTGTCTAACGCGGCTTTTTTATTTTGACAGCCTATTTTGATTATGTTACGATGCGTCTAGCGAATCACAGTTTAAGCGATTGATTCGCCCTATCATTTTGATAGCATCCTCTTTATCCTCAAAATCGTTCGAGCCTACCCATTTTTGGCACAGCATTTGAGTTTTCGGAATTTTCAAGACGATTTAGCGCATGAATAACAGCTGCGGCTAATACTTTTATGCGTCTTGAAAATAACCTGATTTACAAAGAGAGAATGGACAGGAATCGCCCTCAATTCAGTTGAGTCTTACCTGCCCAATAATAGAAATTTACGTTCTGAAAGCCATCAGAGCGTTTAAGTAAAAAGGAAAATTGAATATGGCAGAAAAGAAACTGCGCATTATCCCAATTGGCGGCTTAGGCGAAATTGGGAAGAATATGACCGTGGTTGAGTATGGGAAAAACATCCTCATCGTTGATGTTGGCATTATGTTCCCAGAATTCGACATGCCTGGTATTGACCACATCATCCCAGACTGGGGATATTTGGACGATAAAAAAGAGCGCGTTGTCGGGATTGTCTTTACACATGGTCACGAAGACCATGTTGGTGCCGTGCGATACATGATGGACTACTTAGATGTACCCATGTATGGCACGCCATTTACCATGGGTGTTGTTGAACGCAAACTGAAAGGTTCGCAAGCAAAGTCACGCATCAACGTGGTAAAACCTGGCGGAAAAATTAGTTTAGGTCCATTTGATGTTGAATTCTTCAACGTTTGTCACAGCGTTCCAGATGCAAGCGGCTTAGGAATCACCACACCAGCAGGTTTAGTTGTCCACACCGGTGACTTCAAACTAGATAACACACCAACCCTTGGCATTCCAACTGATATGGGCAAGCTTTCTGAGTTTGCAAGTCGTGGCGTTTTGGCGTTGCTTTCTGATTCCACAAACGCAGATCGCCCAGGTTACACCCCATCTGAAGCTATTATTGACGGCGCACTACGCACTGTCTTCTCAGACGCAGAAGGCCGCATTATTGTTGCATCCTTCTCTTCTTTGGTTTCTCGCGTGCAACAAGTTATCAACGCCGCTGCACAATTTGGCCGTCGCGTCTCGCTTGTTGGGACATCCATGGTTGAAAATAGCAAGCTGGCCTTGAAACTTGGTCACTTGAAAGATCCAGAAGGCGTGATCATTCCACTTTCTGAAGGGCTGAAGCTGCCAAAAGATAAGCTGGTTATTATGTCAACCGGGTCTCAAGGGGAGCGCACCTCAATTCTAGGGCGTTTATCTCGTGGTCAAAATCGCGACTTTGATGCGATGGAAGGCGATACGATTGTTGTGTCTGCCCATGCAATTCCTGGTAATGAAGAACAAGTCAGCCGCACCATCAATAGCCTGATCCAACGTGGTGCCCGTGTCATTTATGATCCGATTTTGCCAGTTCATGTCTCGGGCCACGCACACAGTGAAGAACAAAAGCAGTTGCTCAACATTCTACGTCCAAAATATTTTGTACCAGTACACGGTGAATTGCGCCACTTGCATGCACATGCGGGGCTCGCACAACAAGTAGGCATCAAGCCTGAAAATATCGCCACTGTAGAAAACGGACGCGTTTTAGAATTTACTAAAAGCTCAATGACTATTGGAGAACGTGTGCCCGGCCGCTATATTTATGTAGACGGCACTGGGATTGGTGACATTGGCCCAGCAGTGCTTCGCGAGCGCAATCGCCTTGGCGAAGACGGATTTGTAATTGTCAACATGCTAGTAGATATGGATACTGGCGAGTTGATTGAAGATCCAGAATTGATCTCTCGCGGGTTTGTCTTTGTCCGTGACTCAAAAGGGCTGTTTAATGATGCAAAGAAACGCATTGTTCGCGAAGTTGAAAGCGGGGGCAACGGCAGCTTGCGCAAACGCGTCGAGCAAACTGTGAGCGATTTCTTCTATGGGGAAATGCGCCGTCGGCCGTTAGTCTTTGCGCTAATCAACCAAGTGTAATTGCACTTAAACTAATTCTGTTCTAGAACAAAAAAAGCCGCTAGCGCACCATGCTAACGGCTTTTTTGATTCTTCATCTCAATCAGCAACTGTTCAAACTCTGTTGTGAGTAACTCCCAATCGCAATTGGCTTCAACAA
>JAHDBW010000180.1 GCA_020630175.1 Anaerolineales bacterium | reverse complement strand
GCCATTTCGCCATCTTCCATCATAGCGTCATCGCTGTGGGCGTCTTCAGCCATTTCGTCGTCGCTGTGCGCGTCTTCGGCCATTTCATCATCTGCCATTTCTTCGTCCATGGCCTCTTCAGCCATTTCTTCTTCCATAGCGTCCTCAACAACCTCTTCGGCGGCTGGGGCCACTGGGGCTTGCTCTACTGGACCGCCGCAGGCCGCCAAGATAAGCGCGCCGAACACGGCAATAATCGATAGTCTTTGTAACATCTGTAATCTCCTAGTTTTTCTAGCTAAATTGCGTTTTGATGATCGCACCGTTTTGATAGGCTTTATTGCGCAAGTCTTACCGCTGCGTAGTGGCGCTTACAAATAGTTAATACTTGGCTCATGTAAAGCCTTTTGATTGTGTCAAACTAGACTATAAGGACGCAATTTTTTACTAAATCCTAAGCTACGCGCTCATGTAAGGATTAATCAAATAAAGCGGCAAATTAATGTGGCGCTAAGATGCGGTGGTTTACATGGCAAAAATAGCGCTGATTGTTTCAAACGCTAACCACAAACACACGGCTGTCAAATGAACTCTAAAGCGAAACGCAATATATTGGGGTGCCAAGACGGGCTATGATAGAACCGTAACGAAAAACCTCTGCCGCAACACTTTTTATCTCGGAAGGCTTTTAGTCTCCAATGTTTGGCTTCAGGGCTGGACGGTATCGTTACAATGTCTTATTTGAACGCCCGTGCTTATCACGGGCGTTTTTTTGTTAATGGGGGAAGTGCCGGATAGGCAAACTCTCTACGTGGTCTGCAGAACGTCTTGATATACGGTTACAGTTTTTTCGGCCACAGCCTTTTGCGTGAAGTGTTCATATACGCGTTGACGGCCTTTTGTTGCAAGTGCCAGGCGGTCGCCGGGCCTTTCAATCAATGCTAGAAGTTTTGCCGCAAGCGCCTCGACATCGTTCTCTGGAACGACCAGGCCTGCATCAGCAACCACATTTGGCATTTCCCCACAATCTGAACAGATTACAGGTAACCCACATGCCATTGCTTCAACTAACACACGCCCAAATTGCTCTACCCAATTTTCACGAGAAATTGAAGGCAGCACCATTACATCAGGTTCATGCATGTAAGCTGGCAATTCTGCAGATGGCATCCACGGAATAAAGTTGACGCGTTCAGTCAGGCCTAGCGTCACAACGCTTTGTTTAAGGGGTGTTTCTAATGGACCCGACCCAACAAAATCTAGCGTGACATAATCCGGCAATTTTTGTAACGCGTCTAACAGTAGCCAAACGCCTTTTTCTTCAACTAAACGCCCAATAAAAGCTATTTTGAAGGCATCCGGCTTAGGCTCTGGCCATTTGAATGGATACAACGCTGGATCAACCCCAAACTGAGGAATAACTGTGGTTGGTCCGCGGTAGCCTTTGGCTTGCCAAACAGCCACGGAGTCTTGGTTGCCACAAATAGCATGGGCACTGTGCTTGAGTACATAGCGTTCCATTTGCGCAAACGGTGGTGGATAGTTGCGGCTTAGATTTTGCCAACTGAAAAATATCGCTTTTGCCTCAACAGACTGTGTTGCACGTAAAGCATGGTACGTTGCATAGTTATACGGCTCTTCATCAATGTGTACTAAGTCTGGCTGTAGCAGTTTGAGCCGCTTTTTTAATGTTGGGTAGTAGCTTATATGAAAATTACCGTTGAAACGCAGCGGAATCACGTCTAAGTCATAGCCATTGGTATGGGCAACTTCTAAGTCCATGACACCACGTTCATCTTTCCAAAAAGGCGGCACTAATACGGTTAGGGAGACCTCTGGTAAGGCCGCAATTTCTTCGAGCTTACGTTGGTAAGTGCCGACAATACAAGCTTTGGACAGCATGACAATTTTCATAAGATCAATTCTAATGCGCTTTTGAAAATGAAGCTACACAGCAGCTTAAATAAAAACAGCGCCGCAATTGCGGCGCTGTCGTTTTTTATTAGGACTTGCGCACGTTAGGATTTGCGCCAAGCATCAGGTCATCTGGGAAAGAGCGCCGGATGCTGGTGTCGCCGGTGGCGGGGGCATTCAACGTTGAACCAAACATCAATTCCAAGTAATGAAAAGACATTGGGTCGTATTCGGTGTGGCGGCAAATGTTGCACTTCCACATATTGAAGTTGGGCACCATTACAAATTGCTGACCATACCACCGCGCAAAAGTTGTTTTTGCGGGTGTCAATTTACCGACTTCACAACGCGAACAGGTTGGTTTCTCGTTATTAGGTAACACTAGCACGCCCTTATTCTACAGCAAATTCGGGATACCGATAGTGGTCAATCATGCTCCAACTGCTAATTGGGAAGTACGTTAGTAATACTTTTCCAACCACCCGATCTTGCGAAATTGGCCCCACAGATGGCGATCTAGAATCGGCGGAGAAGTTGCGATTATCCCCCATTACAAAGAATTGATCGTCGGTAAGTTCCCAGCGCCCTTGCTGTAACGGGTTGATCAGTTCATTGATATAAGGCTCTTGCACCAGCATCCCGTTGATAGTGACTGCGCTGTTGCTAATTTCAACCACATCGCCGGGCATGCCAACAATGCGTTTGATGTAGTCCGTTTCACCACCGCGCCCAATTAGGCGATCAAAAAACGTGCCTTCTGGGTGCCCTGGCGGTACAAACACAATCACATCACCGCGCTTCATATCTCCAATGGCATAAGACAACCGATTGACCAAAATGTATTCACCATGTTCAAAGGTGCGGTACATACTGCTGCCTTCAATTTTGAAGCGACCGGTAACAGCATTGACCGCAAAGAAGATAATGGCGGTCAGTAAGATGGTCTCTAAAATCTCACGCATTACAACAGCAAACGTGGAAGGTGGCGGCTCTACCATGTTCTTCGGCACAGTTTGCGGTGGCATTACCGCGGGCACTGGTGCCAACTGCGGCACAGCGGTGGCAGCTTCCGGGGTAATCGGATGCGGTTGCGATGGCACGCCATCGAACATATTGTCTTCGGTAATCACAAAAATACTCTTTCTAAAACGTTTCGCGTTACTCAGCGTTTTACGCCAGCACAATCAAGGTCTATAAAACAGATGCTGGTATAGGCTGAATACTTACAGAATTATGGTAAACCATTTCCTGCCTACATTATAGCCAGCCTAAACTGATCTTTAGATTGTGTTTCGGTAAAGAAACCATTTCTTAATCGAATGAATCTAGCGCCCGCGCCGAATTACGGACGCTTTGTCACGTAATTCGGCGCGGTTGGCTCTAATCTTCGCTACGATTTCTGAAACTGAGGCGAATTGGTGTTCCGGTGAAGGCGTATTCGCGGCGAATACGGTTTTCTAAGAAGCGTTTATAGGTGAAGTGGACCAACTGTTCATCATTAACTGAGAACAAAAAGATCGGTGGTGATGTGCGGACTTGTGATCCGTACAAAATCTTGAGGCGCTTGCCTTTCTTTGTGGGCGGCGGGTGCGCGTTGAGTGCGTCACGCAGCGTGCGGTTGACCTGTGCGGTTGAAATACGCTTGTTACGTTCTTCAAACACTTCCATCACCGTTGGCAGCACGTTTTGCACCCGTTGGCCAGATAGCGCAGAAATAAACAGCACTGGCGCGTAATCTAAGAATTTGAACGCATCGCGTAAATTCTGGGTGAACTCATGCATGGTGTGCGTGTCTTTTTCGACCGCGTCCCACTTGTTCACCACAATGACCGCACTCTTCATGTTGTCTACAATCATGCCCGCGATGTGGGCATCTTGCAGCGTGAAGGGTTCCGTTGCATCAATAACAAGCAAGGCGATGTCACAGCGTTCAATCGCCCGCGCGGCGCGTAACACGCTATATTTTTCTACACCGGCGTCAATCTTGCCGCGCTTGCGCATTCCGGCCGTGTCAATCAGGGTGATTGGCTCACCATCATAGTCAAGGTAAGTATCGATAGCGTCCCGCGTGGTGCCAGCAATTGGCGAGACAATGGCGCGGTCTTCACCTAGCAGCTTGTTGAGCAGGCTACTCTTGCCAACGTTTGGGCGGCCAACGAGCACCAGCTTCAGATTTTCATCTTCAGTTTCTTCTGGGGCATCTGGCAGCATTTCAACGATCTTATCTAATAGATCGCCCGTGCCATCGCCATGCAAGGCAGAAACAGGGTACGGATCACCTAAGCCCAAGGCATAGAACTCGTACACATCGTTAGAAAGATTAGGGCTTTCAGATTTATTGACAGCCAAAATAATCGGCGGCGTCCGTTCACCATCTTCTACGCGCTGTTGTTTGCGTAGCAGTTCGGCAACTTCGGTGTCTGCTGGCGTGATCCCATTTTGCAAGTCGGTCATAAAGACCACTAAATCGGCTTCGCCAATAGCAAGTGATGTTTGGGCTTGAATTTCTGGCACAAACCGCGCTGAGTTAATCGCAAGCGGCTTTTCATTCAGATTTGGAATTTCTAAACCACCGGTATCGACCAAGTCAAACGTGACGCCGTTCCAGAATACTTCTGAGACGATCCGGTCGCGCGTGGTTCCCGCAACATTATCGACAACGGCAATCCGGTCGCCAACAAAGCGGTTGAATAGCGTGGATTTCCCCACGTTTGGACGGCCAACAAAGGCCACTAAAGGTTTTCGCATAGATAGATTATCGGTTGTGCGGGGCGAATCTGCAATCAGAAGATTGCCCAAGTGTGGGACTTACTCTTCTTCAGTTGCGGTAATTTCAACTTGGATGGTCGGAATCACCAGCTCAGCGTCGATATTATCAATCGCAACGATCAATTCCGGTTCAATTTGGGCGATGGTTTCAGCTTCAAGATCTAGCAAATCGATGACAACTTTGATGTCGTCTGGCTCTAGCGCGTCGAGCACGTTCACTGGGCCACTTACAATCACATCCACGGTCAATGGGGAAAGCACTGCGGTCAATTCTGGCCCCAAGCCCACCACTTGCGGGCGCTCTGTAATCGTAAAGCTGTTTTCAATCGCGGCGACGCTAATCTGCACCACTACAGACTGCTCGCCAATGAGCGAAATGCTCTCTGGCAGTGCCAGCGTCACACGTGTTTCATTATCGTTATTGATTCCGGTGATATCAATTGGCTCAGTTTCAACAAAGCCCGGCAAATTGGCAATTGCGTTGGCCTCGCTAGAGAAAACCGTCACGCTTTGCGGCGCTTGGGTAATGCCTGTCACGCGAAAGCCGCTGGCAACCTGCCCCACAATATTCGGGCGCACTGCCAGTTCACGGTAGCTTTCTAGCTGCGCAATTTCAATCAAGACCGAAACGTTTTCCGGTTCAAAGTCGACATTGTTCACGGGAATCCCGTCTGCGTTATAGGCACGTGGTATATAACTGCGATCTAATTCCGTTTTGCGGTCTTGTATATCAACTTCTAAGCGCACTTCTGCAATTGAGTTGACAACGCTTTGCAAGCCAGTAATTGAAATCTCTTCCGCAGACCACGTTGGTGGAGACGCAAAATATCCACGGGCGGGTTCGCCAATTACTTCGCGGCGTAGCGGCAGTGTGCGCGTGCTGATCTCTTCTAACTGCACCTGAATTTCAGCAGGAATAATGCTTATAATCTCCGCTTGTTCTGAGGTGACTAGCGCGGTAAGTGGCACGGCGTGCAGCCCCGGCTCAAGTTCAGAGATATCAGCAGTAATCCGAATGCGATTCGTGGTAAGGCTGTCAAACACATCTTGCGGCGCGCGGATGTTGACAATGGCTTGAATATTTTCGGCGTTGATCAGGGCGATGTTTTCGCCGGGATCTGTCAGCGTGACGTTAAGCTCACGCGAGAACGGCTGCGTGACAACCGGGTTCTCTTCGTTTACAGCGGCTAACCACACAAACACGGCCATAATTAACGCCATGAAAAGCAAACTAGATTGTTCAAGTACAGAGCGTAGAACCTTTACCATACTTAGTTGCTCTCTTTACCTGTAATGCGCGTTTTGATCTTTTGCCAAAGCGTAGTTGTACGCGGCTGGTAAAACGCGTTTAGCACATGGCGCAAACGCTTCTCGTCCAAGCGCCGAATCATCAGGCCATCTTGCACAACGGTGATGATGCCGGTTTCTTCTGATACGACAATTGCAACCGCATCGCTAGTTTCTGTAATGCCCTTAGACGCGCGGTGGCGCAACCCAAGCTGGCGGCCGGTCATGGTGGGATCGTTTGAAAGTGGTAAAACACAGGCCGCAGCGGCAATCCGGTCGCCGCGTAAAATGGCAGCGCCATCGTGCAACGGCGCATCTTTATAGAAAATTTGGATCAGCATCTGCGGTGAGATTTCACTATCTAAGCTGATGCCGGTGTCTACATATTCTTGCAACCCAATCAGCCGCTCGATCACAATCAGACCACCGTAGCGTTTTTCTGAAAGCACCAAGCAAGCGCGGGTAATAGCGTCTACAATCGGTTCATGCGCGGTGGTACGGTTCCGGAAGTTAGAAAGCGAGCCCGCCCGTCCCAACTGATCTAGCAAACGCCTAATTTCAGGCTGAAAAATAACTGGAATCGCGACCAGCAAAATAGGCAGCGCTTGGCGCAACATGTAAGAAAACGCCCGCAGTTCAAACAGGTTAGACGCAATCAGGACCGCCCCAACAAATAGCAAAGAGCCCCGCACTAAGTTGATCACCTGTGTCCCACGCAGCAGCAGCATTAACGCGAAGAAAACCAGCGTCACCAACAAAATGTCGACAATGCTGACCAAATCGAGCTGATCTAAAAAGCGGGAGGTTTGATCGAAATAGGGCACAGTTAGGGCCTAGAAATCTGCGCAATCGCGGCACGGTGATTTCTAGCGTTAGAAACTACTTATATAAATTAGGGCAACAAAAAATCTGCAACACGTGCAGTGTAAACCGCACGCAAAACCAAGCAGCGCGACCCACCAGTTTGCATAAGGGTCAATGTTAACGCGATTCCTACCAAGGAGTCTGGCGATTAGCTAACGGTTACGCTTGCGTATACAAAATATAGTAACACCGACTCAGGTGATTTCGTTTCCTATTTGTAAGTATTTAAGATGAGTAACTGCAAACTTGAAGATTCGTACTAAGAATTAGGTCATCTTTGTGCACCTTGGTTGCCATAGGTAACAGCCACAGACTGACATCCAGCGAAGTCAGCTTTCCAGATTGCCCTCTAGACATCAAGTCGCGCAGGCAACACCGGCGACAAAGGGA
>JAHDBW010000179.1 GCA_020630175.1 Anaerolineales bacterium | reverse complement strand
TAGTGCCCAATGGGAAGCATTGATTCAAGACTCTTTACGGTTTGTAGATAAATAACACGTCTGGATAACAGTGGCGGCAGCCCAAGATTTGTTCAACCGCTGATGAGTTAGCCTAACGGGCTTTACCCAACGCGCGGGCGCTGCTTCAGAATTCAAGCTAGATAATCAACATACGTTATTATTCTGTATTATGGCGAATACCCTCCCCCACTCTATGCTGCAAACGCTGCATGAAATTGTGCAGGCAATTAATACGTCTGTGGATTTGGACGAAATGCTGACAGCGGTTGTTAAAAAGACCGGTGCCGCGCTGGGCGCTGATTCTTGCTCACTGTATTTGTTAGATCCCGATGGTGTGACCCTACGCTTGAGTGCGTCTACGGGGCTGGCGACCACAGTGTTTGGCTCGGCGACGTTACGCGTGGGCGAAGGGCTGACCGGCACGGCTGTCTCACGCAATGCCCCGGTGTTTGCGGCCGATGCGCAAGCTAGCCCGCTGTTTGTGCACGTTCCGGGCGCAAAGGAGTTGGGGTTCCAGTCGCTATTGGCAATCCCGCTGCATTCTGGCGGCAAGCCGGTTGGCGCGCTCAACGTGCAAACAATCCAGCCGCGTAAATTTGATGCGCAAGACACTGCCATTTTGGAATTAGTAGGCGATTTAGCCGGTGGCGCAATTGACAAAGTGCAGCTTGTTGAAAATCAGCAAAAGCGCTTGGAAGAGCTGCAAACTGTTGCGCAACTGAGTGAGGCGATGACCTCACCGCTCTACCTTGATGAAATGCTGAACCTTGTTACAGAGAGCATTACGCGCGCAATGGATGTGGGCGTGTGCTCTATCTTTCTCTTAAATGACGACAAGAACGGCCTAGATGTCCATTCCACCAGCCGCACCACGCTGAACTATCACAATATGCCCACCGTGCCGATTGATGGCAGCGTTGTGGGCTCTGTTGCAGTGACCGGTCAGGCGCGTTATGTGGCAAATGTGGCCCACGAGCCAGACTTTTATAACCAGCAAATGGCAAAGCAAGCCGGTATTTTCTCTATGCAGGCCGTCCCGCTAAGCGTGCGCGATCAGCTGATTGGGGTGCTAAGCGTGTATACCGCCCGCCCGCATGTGTTTACTGATAAAGAAGTGTCTTTATTGAACACCATGGCAAACCAAACCGCCCTAACGCTGGAGAACTCGCGCTTAGCAACCAATGCCGCCGTAGTGCGTGAAATGCACCATCGCATCAAAAATAACCTGCAATCTGTTGCAATGTTAATGAGGCTACAACTGCGTGAAGCCGATAAACTAAGTACAGCTGAAGTGTTACGCGTCAATATCGACCGTATCCATAGTATTGCAGCCGTGCACGAGGTCTTATCTGAAAAGGGCTTCCGGTTGGTTGGCATAAAAGATGTGCTACAGCGGATTGTGCGCTCTACATCTCAAATGACCAATCCAAACCATCCGATAGAGATTTCTGTTGGTGGGGTGCCATTTGAATTACCAAGCCGTGCGGCAACTTCGTTAGTGCTGGTGGTTAATGAACTGGTGCAAAATTCAATTGAACATGGCTTTGGCGCAACGCAAGGCGGCACAATCCGAATTTCGTTAGGGCGCAGTTCAGATGACTTCATCATCCAAGTGATTGATGATGGCCAAGGCTTACCGCCTGAAGCAGAATTCAAACCTAACCTTGGGCTGCAAATTGCAGACTCCTTGTGCGTAGAAGATTTATTAGGCACGCTGACTTTCAAGCGTTTGCCGCTTGGCACAGAAGCCACAGTGCGCATACCTAAAGATTTAAAAAACTAAGCGGGAAGACAATAAAGCGCTGGGACGGCGAAGCTTTATTCACAACGAACACCTTGATTTGTAAAAATGCGTATATTAATTGCCGACGATGAAGCGATCATCCGAATTGGGCTCAAAGCAATGCTGGAAGACCTTGGCCACGATGTGATCACCGCCCGTGACGGCCAAGATGCGATTGAAAAAGCACAACAACGCTTGCCTGAGCTTGCTATTTTAGATATCGAGATGCCGCAGACCAATGGCTTGCAGGCCGCAAAAGCGATTTATAAAAAGCGCCCGCTGCCTATTATTATGCTGACGGCTTTTAGCGATGAAGCCCTCATTGAAAAAGCTAGCGCCCTACAAGTGCATGGGTACCTCATCAAACCAGTAGAGCCAACGGATATCAAAGCGGCGATTTCTATTGCAAAGCAGCGTTTTGCAGATGTACAAGCGCTAGAGCAAGAAAAACTAAAGCTGCAAAAAGGCCTTGAAGCCCGCAAATTGTTAGATCGGGCCAAAGGGATTTTGATGGCAGCCGGAATGGATGAAGAAACGGCCTATCAAGCCATTCAAAAAGAAGCGCGTAATTCACAACGCAAAATTCTGATTGTTGCCAAAGAGATTGTAATGAACGGCGGCTTGTAGGGCATTTTCTACACAGAACTAGCGTTTGATCCGCTAATTTTGATCGAAAAATGGCGAATAATACGTTTTTTTCGTGTTGATCGCACAATACGCCACCCCAGACATTTTGGGGATATTGCGCAATAGACCAAATACCAACCTCGTTGATACACTTTGTGCACGTTACCAATAACGGATAACAAAAACTATATAAACAAACGCCAAGGTGCCTTCTCAGATGTTTCTGACGGAGGCATTTTTTGTTAAGCAGGCTAAGGTGTTTTGTTTAAGTCAATTATATAAATTTGAGCCTAGGCGCTATGGTCAACTTTGGTTGAGCTTAGCGCCTTTTTTTATAGGTAAGCGCAGTCAACATGTCAACACAGTACAGTTGCGCTTTATATCAGGAGAAAAGCTAGAGATGAAGAAATTAGTGATGGGCCGTGCCCCGAAAATTATGCAGGTGATGTTGCTTTTTGCAGTTGTTTCATTTTTTACGAATGGCACGGCATTTGCGCAAGACGGGTTTACGAATGATGAAATTGCGTTTGCAATTGATAACCTCACGATGTTTGTTTGTGCGGTACTTGTGCTATTTATGCAAGCCGGGTTTGCCATGGTTGAAGCAGGCTTCAACAGTGGCAAGAACACGGTGAACATTTTGTTCAAAAACTTAATTGATGTTGCGCTTGGGGCAGTCTTGTACTTTGTGTGGGGCTACCAAATTATGTACCCCGGTGACTTCAACGGCTACTTTGGCTTTGGCGGCGTAGGTATTCCAGCCCAAGATGCCTTAGATGCAGGGTACTACCCGCACTATCAAACGGACTTCTTGTTCCAAGTTGTGTTTGCAGCAACGGCAGCAACGATTGTGTCTGGTGCGGTGGCAGGGCGTATGCAATTCCGGGCATATTTGGTCTACACGGCTGTGCTGACCGGCTTGGTTTACCCGATTTCTGGCTCTTGGAAATGGGGTGGCGGCTTTCTAGACGCAATGGGCTTCTATGACTTTGCTGGCTCACTTATTGTGCACGCCGTTGGTGGGTTCGCGGCACTTGCTGGGGCAATTGTGCTGGGGCCACGGATTGGGCGTTTCAATAGCGATGGATCCTCTAATGCGTTCCCAGGCCACAACATTACGGTTGCGGCACTGGGGGTGCTTATCTTGCTGGTGGGCTGGTTTGGCTTCAACCCTGGCTCAGTGTTGGCAATGACGGGTGAAGCAAACACAATTTTAGTTGTGACCACCGCCGTAAACACTTTGCTGGCAGCGGCCACTGGTACGCTTGCAGCTACGATTATTTCAGTCTTTGTAATGAAGAAGCCTGATCTTGGGATGGCGCTCAACGGGATGTTGGGTGGCTTGGTTGGGATTACTGCAAACGCAGACAGCGTCTCAAACATGAGCTCACTTGCGATTGGTGCCGTTGCTGGTGTGCTAGTGGTGGTAGCGATGGTTGCCCTAGAAAAACTACAAATTGATGACACTGTGGGCGCGTTCCCAGTGCATGGGGTTTGTGGGATTTGGGGTGGTATTGCGACGGCTCTATTTGGTAATTTTGATCCGGGCGTGGCAACGCTTAGCGTGCAACTGATTGGTAGTGCTGTCTACTGTGTTTGGGCGTTTGCAACGATGTACACCCTCTTTATGGTCCTCAAAACGATTGGTTGGTTACGGGTAGATACTGAAGAAGAAGTGGCCGGTCTTGATGTTGTAGAACACGGGATGGTCAACTATCCAGAGTTTGTTGGCGCATCGCCAATGGAAATCTAGCAGAACATGCTATTGCGGTCGCAGCGGCATTGCAATGCAAACATCGCTGCGGCCGTTTAGGTAGAGTGATTACAGTGCTTTTCTCAATGTTGTAACCTAATTGCTCTACTACATCTCTGATGGCTAACGCATGGTGATAAAAATAGGGCTTGGTTCCAAGCCCTATTGACCATGATGCTATCTTTTGTTTTGGGTCATCCCAGAGTGCGTTCCTGACTTCCCACATCTGCCGCTTCGCCTTCCCAGCAGCGGCGGCGCACTCTGGTTGGCTACTAAAAAACACGTTTTGATGGGCTTGTGCAAAATACTTACGGAATGACGTAAAATTTGAAAGCCACTCAAGGATGATGTAAAGGCTTACAAGCTTTCAGAAACAGACGCACACTCGAAAGAGCTTTTACTGAAAGTGTAATCACGTAAGATGCTAGTTATTCTAGACAACTCATGTGAAACACTTACCAACAGCGACAATTGTTGGAGGACAAATGCAGATCAAATTAATCAAAAATGAAGCACCAAATAGTGCAAGCGTGCCGTATATTGCTGAAGTCAATATGGGCAATGATGTTACCCACCTGTGGCGTGACTATCGCGTGCCGGTGTATTTCAATAAACATAAGAAGAATAACTACAGTGCAGAAATCGCTGGTTTTCAGATTGCCTCTGAGACCGAAGAGCGTGTTCCAGCGCTGATGGAATATCTCATTGAAAACCTGACTAATGTAGCGCGGCTGCCAAACTATGCCTTTGTCGCCCGGCGTGCACAGCGTGTTTATCCGGTTTACAGTATTGAAAATGAAGTGATGGTGGTAACGCCAGCGGGGCCAATCTTCCGTCACGTAGAATTAGCGAAGGTGCGCCAGTACCTCACAGAATATTTGCATAAGACCCGTATTCTTGGCAAAGATGGCAAAAGCGATAAATTACACGTACGCGGGGTAGACCCCAATACGTTGGGCTTACGCCGCCCGGTGTTTTACCTCAAGAAGCGTGACTCAGCCGACGGTGACCCGTTCTGGGCGCCGGTGTTTGAAAACGGTGCGCAAGACGGTATTTATGCCTATGCGGCGAACTCACGCCGTGATGTAGCCAAAGGCGTTGATGATGTAAGTGCCGTTTGGGACTTACGCCGCATTGTGGCAGAAGTGCTGGTGACAGATAAGCGGCTGACGGACACCAACGACCTCCGCGCTGACCGGATTATGCCGAATTACTGGAAAAAGATCGCGGCGCAATTGGCTGAAACTGGCAAAGTTTTGGTTGGCGGGGACGTGCTACGTATGCCGGTCTACACCGTTGATGGGCAACATGTTGCCGTAGAACGCCGCCCAAATGAAGACCGTAACGGGCTTTATGTTGGCAGCTCTTTAGAAGATCTACAAGGCCGCGTTGCTAAGGACATGGTTCGCCGTGGTGAAATTAGCACCCTAGGTGCGCTAGCTGTTGAAGATGCGACGGTTAACGATTTAGCGATTGTTCAAAACGCAATCGCGTAAGTCTTGTTGCTGCCGCAACGGGTGTGAAAGCGCCCCGTTGAACTGTTGTAATTACGAGGTCTGTGTGATGCATAGGCCTCTTTTTTTATAAACAACGCAAGTTGCTAGTAAATTTCAAAGTGCTACAAAAACGTAAATTTGCTTGGTCTGGCACGCTAAAAGGTGTTTTTTACGATAAAAACTCGCTTTTTCTGCGCAAAAAGTCTAAGATTAGTTGGATTTCGGACAAATTTTACGCATTTTTGCAAAAATGCGTTTATAATCTGTAGCGTAATCGTATAGTTAGCAACGAATATTTTTGCTAAATTATTACTGTTCGGAAACGAACTACAAACAAATAACGTAAATGCCAAGGCGCGTAAGGGCTCGTATGATTCGACTAGATCATACGAGAGGCTACGCGTCTTTTTTGTTAATATTTTGTGCTTATAAATGTAAGTACGTATTTTTCTAAAACGGAGATTTCAACTATGACCGGTAACGCAGCACGCTTACAAGCTATCGCCGCTATTACAGACTATGAGCTTCCAGAAGCAATGGACTATGAAGGGGTTTCAATTCCAGATTTGTTTGCTAGCAATGTCTTTAGCCTGTCTGAAATGAAGGCACGTCTTTCAAAGACTACCTACAAGAGCATTTTGAAAACCATCAAAAATGGTGCATCTTTAGACCCTGAAATTGCAGACGAAGTGGCTTCAGCAATGAAATCATGGGCAATGGAAAATGGCGCAACGCACGTTGGGCACATCTTCTACCCACTGACCAACTTCACCGCAGAAAAGAATGACGCATTCTTTGAACCAGACGGCGACGGTGGCATCATTTCTGAATTTACCGGTGCGAACTTGGTACAACAAGAACCAGACGGCTCTAGCTTCCCAAGTGGTGGCATCCGTGACACGCACGAAGCCCGTGGTTACACCGCGTGGGACGTGACCAGCCCAGCGTACTTGGTTGAAAATCCAAACGGTAAAACCCTGACCATTCCAGCTGCGTTTGTGTCTTGGACTGGTGAAGCAACTGACCGCAAAACACCGTTGTTGCGTTCTATGGATGCTGTCAGCACGCAAGCTGCCCGTGTGCTAAAAGCACTCGGTAACCGCGATGTTGCACACATCTCTTCTAGCGCTGGTGCAGAACAAGAATACTTCTTGGTAGACAAAAACTTCTACTATGCCCGCCCTGACCTTGTTAGCGCTGGCCGCACATTGTTTGGTGCTAGCTCACCAAAGGGTCAAGAATTTGATGACCACTACTTTGGTGCCATCGCCACCCGCGTACAAGCCTTCATGTATGAATTTGAACGTGAACTGTACAAACTTGGTGTGCCAGTCAAAACCCGCCACAACGAAGTTGCACCGGGCCAATACGAAGTTGCACCAGTCTATGAATCATCAAACATCGCGACCGATCACCAACAAATTGTGATGACGCAAGTACAAAAGATTGCTGGTAAATACGGCTTTGCTTGCTTGCTACACGAAAAACCATTTGCTGGCGTAAACGGTAGCGGGAAGCACTTGAACTTCTCACTTGGTAACAGCACCCAAGGCAACTTGTTTGAACCAGGTGACACCCCACACAGCAACA
>JAHDBW010000494.1 GCA_020630175.1 Anaerolineales bacterium | reverse complement strand
ATGTTGATCATAAGAGTTCCGTTGTCGATTCAAGTGTTAGCGGTGTAACCACCGCGCCCAGTAACTGCCAGCGTGACATAGGAATAAAAAAACCGCCAGGCTGTAACAGTCTGGCGGTTTCAAAGCTTCAAGGCTAGTTGATTTTATAGTTTCAACCCGAAATAACCAGAGTGTTTAGGTCTGGCGTCGACGCAAGCGTAGAGGGGTTGAACTCAAGGTCATGCGCGTAATTGTAGCAAGGTTTTAGACTGTGTCAAATCATTAACGCACCAATGTAAAGTATCATTTACCATGATGAACGCTTTGTCCGCCGCGCACTTACAACTCTTACAGCATTTTGGGCTCACGCCACGCGCATTTTTAGGCGGCGGCTCCGAATCTACCGTGTATTTGCTAGACGAAACGCGTATTTTGCGAATTTATTTCCCAAAATCAGACGTTCGTTATATTCAAGCGCGGCAAGCGTTCTACGCGTTGCTTCAAGAAAAGCAACCGGCATTTGTCTTCCCAACTATTTTTGAATTCAGCCAGTTTGAAGATTTGCCCTATTCCATAGAAGCCCGCATTCTAGGCAAGTCATTTGGTGATGTGCTACCAACCCTAAGTGGAGCAGAACGTAAACAAGCACTCAACAGTTATCTTGAAACAGCACTTAGCATTCAACAAGTCACCTTCCCAGAGCGACCTTATGGCGAACTTGCGTTGCCAATGGATACGCTCGCTTGCGAAACGTGGGCAGACTATCTGCAACAGCGCATTGCCCGTCGGCTAATCACAACCTATGCAGACCTAGATGAAGATGTGCCCAATCTATCCGACAAACTGCACCGGTTTTACGCACAATGCGCACAGCGTTCTGACCCCGCAATAAAAGCATTAGTGCACGGCGATTACTATCCGCCAAATGTGTTTATCAATGCAGGTTTAAGAGTTTTTGCAATTGGCGATTTTGGCTACAGCACACTAGCAGGCCATCCAGAGATTGATATTGCATCCACATTACTATTTCTTGAAGTCACCACCGGCGCTACAGCAGCAGATCGAGATTATCTACGTCAGCGCTTAGTTGAACTTGGACAGCCTATTTCAGATAAAACCTTAGCGTTTTACAAAACCTACTACGCATACTATTTTTCAAACTGCAAAGCAGATGATCCTGATACGTATTGGTGGTGTGTGAATACGCTTA
>JAHDBW010000178.1:5047-7335 GCA_020630175.1 Anaerolineales bacterium | reverse complement strand
CCAACCAGTTGGAATAAATAGGGCTGTAATCAAACCCCAAGCGATAAATGCGCCAATATTTGGCACAACCATGGCAGCCATAAAGCCACCGAATCTTTGTAGTGTTTCCTTCATCTTTCAATCCTCTAATGCGTTTGTAGTGCTGGTGCAGCTACTCTTAGATAAAATCTGCAATGCAGACAACTGAGCCAAAAAGCTTTGACTCGTACTTCTCAACTCATTGAATAGTAATTTATTCGTAGTGAGCCTCCTTCCACTTCTGAATATCAAATTCTTCCTTGGTTAACATCGTTTCAAACAGTGTGGCGTTATGCCATCCATTTTGTGATGCTCTCCACATCATCCGGCATTAACAAAGGATGAACTTGGATAACAGCAATATCGTTTGTCAGGTTTAGACTTAGCCTTGTTGTTGTAATAACGAGGCTTGCAGCCGCGAGGTTATCAACATCTAAATCTCTTACTGACAAAATCGTGTAAACCCCTAATCGGGGGAAACGCGCTTTCAATCGCGCAACGAGTAGTTGCGCTGTTGCCATCCCACTTGGGCAAACCACAATAATGTGGCGTTCGGCAACGGGTCTTTCACGGATGTAGGCTGCTCTAAGAAGGAGCGCTATATTGTTGACTTCAACTGGCAACAATGTTGTGCCTAGTTGTGTCTCGATCCGTGAGCTAATCTTTTGCGCTACAGAGTGTTCAAACTCGTAACGATCTGGCAAGAGCGATTCTGTACGCATTTTTACTGGCGATAGCGAAAATCTATGCCGCATACATGCCGGATAGATATGTGCATAAAGCCCATCGCGTAGTGAAAAGTCTTCCCGTAACTCTTCTATTTCATATAAAGAGACAACATCATTTATGACATCAGCAATTAGCTGGGAAAACGATTCGTCTGCTTCATTGTCACTTGGCCACCTTTCATTGCGCATTGCGCTAAGTAGGTGCATTGCCAGAAAAGCAATTTCCGCATCTGGCAGGCCATTTTCACGGCGACCAGTGTTTATTGAAAATACTTTCTTGGCAACAGTCCAAGCTGAGAACTGACTGACCATTGATATTTGGTCTTCTGTCAATTCCATTAGGTGTCCGTTGCGCTGGCGTAACGTTTGTACCGCTAACACCATGCCGAGATACAGTACGGCGTCATCTGTATAACGCCCACCTAGTGATGCTTCTGCGTAGGCAATCTGATCAATCGATTGCTTTACGCGGAGTTGCTTCACAAACTTTGCGACTTGCGCAATGATCGGCAGCTGATCCTGACGTTGATCAAATTGAAGAACAAGGCCCCGGACATGGGAAAGTTCTAACAATGATCCTTCATTAGATGTTGGTTGCTCCCAAAGAAGCGTATTGATCGCTGAACGTTTTGCCCATTCTGATCCTTCAATCCAGCAGCCGTAGTTTGTACGACGCTCCAAAGTAAGATCAAATTTGGCAAGCCACTCCGTGACTTCATCTAAATCTTTTGCAATGGTATTTCTGGACACATCCAACTGCAATTGCAATTGGAACAAAATATGCGGCTCAGTTGCATTTAGCAAACTCAAAGCTAACAAAGTCTGACGCTGGACCGGCATCAACACAACGTGAAACTTTAAGTGTTCGCCAAGATCGGAAAAGACAACTGCTCGGCCTTCAACTTTGTTAATAAGCTGAACACCAATACCAGGAGTCATTCGTAATTCAATGTCGTGTGATAAAAGCCAGCTCTTCAACCCCGTTAGGCTATAGCTTACTTGACGGGATGAAAGTTCTAATTGTCGTGCGATATCTGCGGTGACAATTGGTGCGTCGGCATTTAGGAGACATTGAAGAACGTCTCGTTGACGAGTTGTAAGTTGCATATACTGTTTAGTTGGGAAGTGTCCAATTTCCCTTTGCCCCACTACTTTACTGGACATATCGCCAGTTTGAGTGCAATTGTATGATTGATTAGCACAGTTCTTTGTAATAACGTTATGACAAAACTGGAGCAATTAGTGCGTAACTATTTGGTTTTATTAGCGATAATGAAGGTAAGCCGTAGGGTTTCAATGCTAAAAACCGTCATTTTCAACTTGACATATATAGCAAAACTATACTCATATTGCAAGTTGGACAATACATCATTAAAGAGAAATTTATGTCGCACGTCGTAAAAAAACACAAAGCTTTTGCTGGTACAACAGATGAACTTTTCGCCCAGTGCCAGTCAATTATTGCTGAGCTTGATTCAAAAGCAAAAATCAAACTAGTTTCTGGAAAGCAACAATTCAAAGTTATTTTTGGCAAAAAAGTTG
>JAHDBW010000178.1:0-4947 GCA_020630175.1 Anaerolineales bacterium | reverse complement strand
CTAAAATAAAAGATCATGATCTGATTTTCTCAGGTCATGGTCTTTTTTATTATGATTAGAATTTTGATTGGGTTGAGCGCTATTGGAATATGTGGTGTTTTATACAAGCGCCGCCAAGCACGCCTATTACGTGAAGAAAACCAAATCCGCAAACGCTTAGGTCTCCCCCTACTCACAAGTGCTGAATTTGAAATGCAGGTTGAAGAAAAGTCAGTTGACTATCGTGGCAAGATCAATCAGCACATGTAATCGCTAAGAAAGCAAAAAGCCCAGTTGGCTGTCCTATTGACCAACTGGCTTTTTTATTGTGCTGGCATTGTAATACAGCGTTATTTTGCGTTGCGATTGAATAAATACGCAAATCCAAGACCGGTAAACAGCATCCACAGGCCGTAAAGTGCTGGAATAATTGTGAGCTGCGCGTTACCTAGAATCGCAAAAGCCACTGCAATTGTGAGTGTTGAATTTTGCAGACCAGTTTCTAAGCCAATGGTTGTGGCTTGTTTCTGGCTCAAACCGGAGGCCCTGGCAATCAGCAGCCCCACGCCCAACGCAATCACGTTGAGCACAATAAACGATAGTGCAAAGCGCGGCGCATCACGCATAATGACATGCCAGTTTTCTACAACTAACGCAATGACGATTGTCAGGAAAAATACTGCCGAAAAAATCTTAGCCCCATTGTTTATCTTTTCAACAAACCCAGGCGCAAAGCGTCTAATCAACATTCCGATTGTAATTGGCACAATCGTCAGTGCAACAAGCGGCAGCATGACGTCACCAATCGGAAAGTCACCACCGGTGCTATCCAACGGGAACAGCCGCAATGCAACTGTCAATAAAATTGGAATTGTAAGCCAAGACAGCATGTTGGTGATCGCGGTTAGCGTGACAGAGAGCGCTCGATCTAAGTCTGCAACATATGAAATCAGATTTGACGTGGTGCCGCCCGGCGAAGCCGCTAACAATACAATGCTGACCGCAAATACAGCTTCAAGCGGCATCACTAAGGCAACCAAAACCCCAATAATTGGTAGCACTATCAACTGACACAGCAAGCCAATTAAAACCGCTTTTGGCTCTGATATCACACGCCTAAAATCGGCAATTGTCAGTGTCATACCCATTGCAATCATAATAATTACAATTGCGATCGGTAAAACGATTGTTGACAGAGTCGTTTCTTCCATTATATTTTCTCCTTTGCAAAACGTGGAATTAGGATAATAACAGACCTCTTTCTATAAGTTGATAGCAATTCCATTTATTGCCATAATTTTCCACATCCCTGCACGCCAACAGTTATTTGAAGATCAAATTCAACATATTTACACGGCCATGCCTGCCAAATCTGCCTTCGTAATTTACTGATCCTTCGCACGGCTCACAGGGCCGCCGACAATTACAGTCCAAGGCAAAATTGCGCTGCCTAGCTCCCGCTTATGTGGCGCCTCTGATTCCATTGCGGATATCAGCAGCCATCAATAGCCCAGTTTGACTTGGCATTATCAATACCGGACGCACCTTGACAAACAAGTTGCACATGTTATTATTTAGCCAGATGGTTATATAACCATCTGGCTAAATAATAACCAATCCTATGATGCGTAATGAAGAACGGCTCACTCAGACACTAGCAGCATTGGCAAACACAACGCGGCGCGCAATTTTGGCGCGCTTAGCGGAAGGGGAAGCCACTGTGAACGAAATCGCTGCACCGTTTGACATGAGCCTGCCTGCAATTTCAAAGCACATCAGAGTATTGGAACGGGCTGGATTAATTACTCAGGGGCAAAAAGCACAATATCGCCCCTGCAAAATTGAAGCAGACCCTTTAAAAGAAGTCTCCACTTGGACAGAGCAGTATCGCCATATTTGGGAGAACCGCTTTGACCAATTAGATACCTATCTAACGCAGTTAAACGAAAAGGAAAATAATAATGAGTGACCATGTTGTAATCACCCGCGAATTTGCGGCATCAATTGAAACCGTATGGAGCATGTGGACAGAGCCCGAGCACTTTCAAAAATGGTACGGGCCACAAGGCGCAAGCATCCCGGTTGCCAACATGGACCTAACAATTGGCGGCACCCGCACCATTTGTATGGAAATGCAAATGCCGGACCGCACTATGACAATGTGGACCACTGGGGAATATAAAGAAATCACCCCCACCACCCGTCTTGTTTACACAGAAAGCATGTGTGACCCAGAGGGCAACATCATGTCACCAGAAATGATGGGCATGCCTGCTGGCAGCCCAACCACAACCGAAGTTATTGTCGAGCTTGAAGACCTTAATGGCAGCACTAAGATGACTATGACCCACGTTGGCGTCCCTGCTGGCTCACCAGGTGAAGGCGGCTGGAACATGGCATTCGATAAGCTTGCCGCGCTGTTCTAAAGCCTTGATAAAAAAAGCCTCTGCTGTTTTGGCAGAGGCCTTTTTTATTTAAGTCGCAAACAGAATGAAGTCTGTTGCTAGTGTAAAAACCACGCTGAAGCGCGTTCGATCCATTTCGCTAAACGTCAACCGCAGCCGCGACTTCATCTAGTAGCGTAACTGTGCCAGCATCACCGTCAATGCTTAGCAACATGCCGGACTTGATGCGTTCGGTGGCAACGCCGGTGCCCATCACCGCCGGAATGCCATATTCCCGTGCCACAATTGACCCATGTGCCAGCGCCCCACCAACGTCCGTCACTAATCCAACGGCTTGCGAAAAGAGTGGTGTCCAAGCGGGCGTTGTTGTTGTACAGACCAGAATTGTGCCCGGCTGCATTGCACTAAAGTCTTCAATTGAATGGATAACGCTAGCCTGCGCTGTCACCTTGCCAGTGCTAACAGCATACCCACTCAAGGTAGGCCCAGCACTGCCTGCATCTTGTGGCGTTGGGTCAAACATCGTGAGCTTGAATGGCCCAAATTTGATTGTCGACCGCACCGGAACTTTTGGTTCTGGGGTGAGCAATTGCCGCGCGGCGCGCAGGTTATACCGTTCCCATGCTAAGGCGGAAAAATCTGGTAACGCCCCACCCGTTTGAAGGGCATCTGCCGCAGCGGTGATTTCGGCGCTGTTTAGGTAATACACGTGCGCTGGTTCGGCAATCACGCCTGCCTTGGTTAGGCGTGCCCCTAATTCGGTTGCCAGCTTACGAACTGTAGGCCAAGCCGAGCCAAGATAAAACATGACTGTTTCGCGATATGGGGCATATTGCTTGGTCCATTTCCAGACCCAATTGAAAATGCGGCGCGAAATCGGATTGAGCCGCTCCACGGTTTGCGTCACTAACGCATCACGCGCTGCGGCCATTTTTGCTTGCCGGTCACGCACTGCTTCCGCTGGCGGCGTGGCAACCAGCGCTTTCAAGCTCAGCAATAGCGGCAATGGATCTTCGGCTTGGGTCGGTGCAGCAAAGTCTAAATTGTAGATTTGGTGCCCATAAGCCGCTAAATACTCTTGAATGCCCGCAACAATTGGCATACCTTCAGGTTCATTCGCCATGACCGTCAACAACGCTTCAGGCGTTGTCCCCAGCACAAGCTCACGCAAGCTGCTGGAGGCACGAATAGTTGCTGCCAAGGCTTCCATATCGGCTTGGGCATCTAACGCTTTTGAATCAAAGCCGCGTAAGAACGAAGAACTTCCTGGCCGTGGCTCTGGCAAAGCCCGCCGCACTAAGAAAGAACGCAACAGCCGATCAAAAGCCGGATCCAATCCCCGCGATAAGCCTAAATTCACAGCAGAGCCAAACCAGTATGTGCCATCTGCTGCCGCAAGTTCACGGATGCCTTTTAATAAAGTGGCTTCATCAGCAGTCTTTAACGCGAGGGCATCCCATTCTGCAATGCAGGCCTGATAGTTTGGCAATACGGCCTTGTCAAAATCAAACGCGGGGATCTTGAACACTCGCAGAATACGGCTGTAAATACGAATGATCGACCACAATGACCGCGCTGACATTTTGAAGCTAGCCGTTGTGTAAGCATACCCGTTGATAGTTCGGGCAAACCCGTAAGGCATGAGATCATCAAAGTTGAGACCGGCAACGCCAGCCATATCGCCCATCGCCGCAAATGTCTGTTTCGTGGCTGCGGCTAGCCCCTGCTCTAAATACAACTCTTCAAACAATGGCGAAAGCGGTTCCGGCATATGCTCCACAATTTGGCGGCGCATCCAGGCTGTATTGGGAACAACAGGCTCCCACACGACGTTTTGCAAAGGCTCCGGCTTCGGATCTGGCAAAGACGTAATCGGACGGGCTTGCAAAATGGCAATTTCACCTGCCGCCACCGCCCATTCAACATCCATCGGCATGCGATAGTGCGCTTCGATCTGCGCCCCGTATGTTGCTAATTTCAAGGCCGTTGCGTCTGCTAAGGCCGGTAGGTCTTGACGCTCTTGTGGCACAGCTTGCTCGGTCGTTCCGGTTGTAGTGCGTACCGTCATTGCGGTTTTCGTTGCAATGTCACGCGTCAAAATTACTTGCGCGTCTACATCAACGGTAAACGAATCAGGTGTCACTTGCCCGCCCACAATGGCTTCGCCTAAGCCCCAGGTGGCATTAATCAGGCATTGATTGCGCTTTCCATTGATTGGGTTGGCGGTAAACAAAACCCCAGCAGCCTCAGCCGCAACAAGTTCCTGCACCACAACTGCCAGACTAACCGCGTTTGGAGCAATGCCTTGCCATTGCCGATAGGTTATCGCACGCGCAGTCCATAAACTCGCCCAGCATTTCTTCACGGCGGTGATTAGCGCATCTTCATTTTGAATATTCAAAAAGGAGTCTTGTTGACCGGCAAAGCTAGCCGACGGCAAGTCCTCAGCCGTTGCTGAAGAGCGCACGGCAACGGCGTTGTTGCTGGTTTGTGTCAATGCCGTATAGGCCGCTACGATCTCTGCCTTCAACGCGACATCAAGCGCGTTCTGCATAAACAGGTC
>JAHDBW010000177.1 GCA_020630175.1 Anaerolineales bacterium | reverse complement strand
GGTCCACTCCGCGGAGTGGACCTTCATGGCTATGCCTTATTCTTCTAGCAAATAGTCAAAAGTCATAATGGCGATGCCGATGAAAATAATGTCAAAGGCCACCACAAAGCTAAAGCCCGGACGGATTAGCGCCCATTCCGCGCCTTCTAAAATATTCTTGCCTGCTTTTACCACGGCTAACATTAACGGCACAGAAACCGGCAACAACAAAATTGGCAAAAGAACTTCACGCGAACGTGATTGTAGCGCTAATGCGGCCACTAAGGTTCCGACCACAACGTAGCCAAACGTACCCAGAAACAACGTCAGCAAAAATAGCGGGTTGAATAAATCAATGCCGTAAAAAATGCTAAACAGCGGCACAATAATCAGCTGCACTAACACCACAAAAATTAGCGTGCTAACAAATTTAGCCGCAAAAATCATAGTGCGATCTATGGGCGCTAATAGCAAGCCATCTAACGAGGTTTGATCACTTTCTGCGGCAAAAACGCGGTTCAATCCTAACGTGGCTGCAAACACAAACGTGACCCACAATACCCCAACTGCAACCGTTTCGCGCACGGTTTTGTTGAGCTCCAACGCAAAGTTAAAGATCACCATAATCAGGAACGCAAACACCATCATCGCGATGACAATTTCACGCTGCCGATACTCATGCAGTAAATCCTTGCGGATTAGCGCGATTAGCGGTCTGAATTTCATTGAACCGCCAATTGGGCGTTGTAAAACGCTAAGAGCGACTCAACATCGGCAACGGCGGTGTCGGCCACAATGCGCCCCTTCTTGAGCAATACGGCGCGGTCTGCCAAGCGTTCGGTGCGGTCAAGCTGATGTGAGCTGATGAGGATTGTTTTACCCGTTTGCTTGGCCGCGAGCAAAATTGTTTCTAACAACTGCGCTGCCTGCTGATCTAACCCAGTAAAAGGCTCATCTAGCAACAAGATTTTAGGGTCATGCAGCAGCGCACGCGCCACAGCTAGCCGCTGTTGCATACCGCGTGAATACGTTTTGACAGGCTGCGCTTGCTGCTTAGTCAACCCAACTTGCGCCAGCAGCGCACTAATGCGGATTTGCGGCGCGCTAAGGCGATAAAGGTCGGCATAAAAGCGCAGATTCTCTTCCGCTGTAAACGCCTCATAAAGCAGCGGTTTATGGCTTACGACGCCTAACAAAGGCCGAATGAGATGGGCTTGCGTTGCGAGGTCAACGCCATTGATAGTCACTGCGCCAGCCGACGGCGTGACCAAGGTAGACAGAATCCGTAATAGCGTGGTTTTACCCGCGCCATTGCTACCCAACAAGGCAATCGATTGCCCAGCCGGAATGCGCAAATCAATACCGCGCAAAACTGGCGTCAGGCCGTAAAACTTAGCCAGCGCTTTCGTTTCAATCAGCATCAATCAAGTCCGCATGCTGCTGGACCAGCGCAAGCAAGTCAGACTTCAGCATGTTGCGTTGCGCGATGTAGTCAGCTTTAGCCAACGTGTCTTTTTGTAAGTCTAGCGCTGCCAACTGGCCGAGTAATTTATCGCGTTGTTGCACTGGGTTGACCAGCTCTTGCCGTAACCACAAAATGGTTCCTAACAACACAACCAGCACAAGTAAAACACCGCCAACTAATGTGGTTGTGTCACCGTCTTCTGCAATCAGGCTGCGGCTGGCCGCGTCCTTTGCCAAGCGATAGCGTAAGAGTTGCCCATCGGTGAGCGCTTCACTTTCAAATACTGCGTATGTAGTGTCTGCAATCGTCACAGGCTCTGTTCGCTGTAGCAGTTCACTAGAGAGCGCCAACGTTTCTGCCGGAATTAGCAAGCGCGTAATTTCTGCCGCTTCTAACTGCGGTTGACGCACATCGATAACGCCATCTTGCATGGGTAGGTTATAGCTAATTAGCAACTCATACGGCGCAGCCGATGGCGGGAACGCCGCATTGACATGCAGCCGATTCCCTTCGATTTCAACGCGTTGCGCAAGCGGCGACTCGTTCAGGTTGAGATTCGCAGCTTCAAGCGGAATATCTAATGAGAAGGTAGGCGCGTCTGGATTGAACACTGTTTCTTGGCTTTGATTTTCAAACAGTAACAACTGTGTCACCTGCACGCTATTGGCGGCGGGTTCTAAAATCAGATTCAGTTGCATAAAATTCAGCGCGGCTGTGTCTAACGTGGCTGGGTAGACATTGATATCTGCCACATACGTTGGGTCGCCATCGGCCGCAATAATGCTAGACATGTAGGTCACACCTTCATATTCCGTTTGCACAATCATGGCTGTCCCATCTGGCAGATCGGTGAGTTCAAATTCAAATGACCCATCAGCGGCAACCGGGTTCTCAAACGCCACATCTTGCCCATCTGCCGAAAATGCCCGTAACTTTACCCACAAGTCATTTGCGTCGGTTATGCCTGCTAAGGCTCCCGTAACAAGCGTTGTATTTTCACGGCTAATTGTGGCCGATTCTTGTTCCACCGCTGCTACCGTGACCGGCATGTTGGAGGCTTGCGTGCGCAAAACGCTTGCCATCGTAAGCAGTTCACGTTGCGTTGCCGCAGGGGCTATTTCTGCTAACTGCGTAGCAAGTGCTGCGTTAGAAAGCGTTTGCAGCGCGGCTGGATCGGTAACATCTGGGAACGTTGTTGCGTCTAGGGTTGCCAAGGTTTCGGCAGCCACCGCAGCTTGCGCGTCTGAATAGCTCAGCGTGTAGAGATACGCGGTGACATCCCAACGTTCCTGATCACTTAGTGCATTGCTCCAAGGCGGCATCAAATTTGTTAGGTTGCCCTGCGTAATGATGGTGTACCAATCCAAAGGCGTGCGATCAGCGACCGCAGCATGGTCGGTAAAATTGAGCGGCACAACTGGCAATTGCGCGGACATTTCGCCAACGCCAGCACCATCTACACCATGACACGCAGCACAGCTTTCAGCAAAAATAGCAGCCCCATTGGCAAGGTCAAAAGATTGCGGCGTGGCAGCTACGAATTCAACCGTTGGTTCAGCCGCAGTTAGCTCAGAGCCAGGTGGTGGCTCCATTGCGCCTGCAAATGAGCAAGCAGAAAGCAACAGCGCACTAAGCGTGGAAAAAAACAGGCCGCGCTTAGCCATTTTGGATTGCGCTCCTAAACGTGGCAATTTGGGCTTCAATCTCATCATCTAAGCCACCGACGGAGGCGTCGGCATGCGTATCGAGTTGCTGCAAAATATCCGCACCGCGCAGCACCAAGGCCTGCCGCTGTTGTGTAAAAAAGTCTTGCGCAATTTTTTGCGTGGCAAAGTCATCTTCAAGATCGAGAATCAGCGTGAAGATGTTGTCGCGTTCGGTCAACAAAGATTGGAGTTTTATATCTGGCGTAGAGGCGTATTGCGATTGATCTAGCAGCGGGCGCACAATCAAGGCGCTTATCAATAGGAAAAGCGCAATGCCAAGGAAAATAGCAGAAATAGACATAAACTACGGCAGTAAATCGTCAAGAATACCGCTTAGGTGCGCTGAAGTTGCGGGGCCGATAATGGTTTCCGCTAGCGTGCCGTCTGGCGCAATTACATAGGTTTCAGGCACACCTTTGATGCGGTACGCCTGACTAATGCGGGTACCAAGATCTGGCCCGTTGATATACGTAATTTCATACTTTTCTAAGAACGCCAACGCTTCAGTTTCTGTATCGGCATAGTCCACGCCCAGCACCACAACATCGCGGTCCGCGTAAGCTTGTTGAATTGCTTCTAGCTCTGGAGCTTCGGTGGCACATGGCACGCACCAAGATGCCCAAAAATTGAGCACAATAATCTTGCCCTCTAAGCTTTCTAGGGTGTGTATCTCACCGGTTTCAAAATCAGTTAAGGCAAAGTCTGGCGCGATCTCACCCGCAACAGGCGGGGCAGTGCCACGAATGATTCGCGATCCTAGCAGCCACAGCAGCGCGGCTAGCGCCACAAACACCAAGGCAGAGATTACATAAAAAAGCGGTGAACGTTGTTGTTCTGAATCGGCTGTCATTACAACCCTCGGCGGCGGTCTAGTTCCGCCTCTACTTGCGAAATGTAATCAGCTTGTGGGGTGGTGGCCGTCACAGGCGCGGCTTGAACTACTTTCACAGGCTGGGTATTACGCGCAAAGCGGATATAAACCCCAAGCGCAATAACCGCAAATAATAGTGGCGATAGCCACAATAGCAACCCAAAGCCACGCGCCGTTGGCACGTTGAGCACCCGCTCACCATGTTGGGCGACAAAGTAGGCCTTGATATCGGCTTCAGTATTGCCGTCTGCTAATAAATCGGAAATTGTTGCCCGCCATTGAATGCAAGCATCAGTGCCGCATTGATCGAGCGGGATATTTTCACAGGTTGGGCAAAACAACTGCTTGGCGATGTCATTAACATCATCATCAGTGGGCGCGTCTTGCGCCTGCACCGAGCTAACAGACCATAGAAAAACGGCAGCGCACAGCAGTAACGCGCGTAGTAAAAATCGCATCCTATGCTGGTGCTCCCGCCACTTTAGGCATGGGTTTCGCATTCAGCACGCGCCGTTCCCGTTTTTCAGGCCAAGAGGCAATGCCAATCCCAATGATAAGAATCAGGCTGCCAAACCAAAGCCAGTTCACCAATGGATTGTGATAAATCTTGAAGGACGCGCCTTCAACGGCCACATCTTTCCAGCCCACCAGCAGTACGTAAAAGTCTTCTTCGATGGTGCTATGCACGCCGGGGATGGTCATCGCTTGCCGGCTTTCAAAATAGAAATCACGGCGCGGTTGGAGCGTTGTCACATACGCGCCATCTTGATAGACCTCAACGGTTGCTGCGGTAACTAGGCGACCGTCTGGCGTTTCAAATTCGTGCAGCGCGGTGTATGTCAGCGTGTAGTCTTCTAGCGTAAGGCTTTCATTGACCGCAACGGTGCCCTGTGTTTCGGTCTGGAACAGTTCAAGCCCAATAATGCCGATTGCCATCAGGACAATGCCAATATGCGTGATGTAGCCACCGTAGCGACGGCGGTCACGCTTCATCAATTGCCAAAGCGCCAAGCCATAGCCCACAGACTGCGTTTTGCGGCGCGCCATTGCCCCGCGATGGAATTCGTATAAATTGACAGCCGCAGCCCAAGAACAAAGCCAAATGCCCAGGATTGCGTAGACGTTTGTCACGCCGAAGACAAGTGCGACCACAATGCCCAGCAAAGAGGCTGCCGCCGGTTTCCAAATAGCTTGTCCTAATCGCTTGAGCGACATCATTGTCCAAGCCGTGAGCGGCGCAACGCCCATCAACAACAGCAGCATGGCAAACATCGGGCCAGTGGTGCGTTCGTAGAAAGGGGGGCCAACCGTAATTTTCTGACCAAGCAAGGCTTCAGAAATAATCGGGTACATCACGCCCCAAAAGCAGGTCGCTAAGATTGCCATGAAAACAATGTTATTCAACAGAAACATGCCTTCGCGTGACAGCCAACTGTTGAGTTGCCGGTCGTTTTGCAAGCGATCCCAGCGCCAAATTAAGAGCGCCAAGCTGCTAATCAGGCTAAATGCTAAGAAGATGAAAAACGGCACGCCCAGCGAGCTTTCTGCAAAGGCATGCACAGAAGAAAGGACGCCTGTACGGGTGAGGAAGGTCCCCAAGACCACCAACGCGTATGTCAGAATAATCAGCACCATGTTCCAGTGTTTGAACATGCCGCGTTTTTCTTGAATAATGACCGAGTGCACAAACGCCGTTGCGGTTAGCCACGGCATAAAGGCCGCAATTTCTACTGGGTCCCAGCCCCAGTATCCGCCCCAACCAAGCACGTCATACGCCCAGCGTCCGCCGAGAATCAAGCCAAGCGAAAGAAACAACCACGCGACTAACGTCCAGCGGCGCGAGGCACGGATCCAGACATCATCACGGCGGCCTACGGCCAGCGCCCCGATGGCAAAGCAAAATGGAACAATCAGGCCAAGCCAGCCAATGTAAAGCATTGGCGGATGGATGATCATCCCCGGATGGCGCAACAGCGGGTTCAGGCCATTCCCATCAGCCGGATAAAAGATTTCGGTGCCAAGTTTTGGAAAAATAGAGGTAGAGGTCACGCCAAAGGCATCGACCCAAATTTTCTCGAATGGACTTTCATAAAACACGTTGAGGATCAGATAAAACCCCAGCGTGAGACAAGCCGCAGCCGTGACATAGGGCTGCATATCGCGTTCATGCCGCCAGTCGCGCATCATCATAAATGCGATGAACATGCTGGTTAGCCAAGACCAAAACACCAAGCTGCCTTGCTGGCCACCCCATAAAGCGGTGACACGCAAATAATTTGGCATGGACTGGCTCGTAACACGGGTCACATATGCGACCTCATAATTGCCATTAACCAGCATCAGCACCAGCAATAAACAAACGCCAGTGAGAATTGGAAACGGCAACACGCTCGCCACGCGCGACGATTCAAGTAAGCCAGCGTTGTTAGTTCGGACGCTATACAACGCAGCGCCAGTTGCATACACCGTGCACAACAACGCGAGAACGAGGCCAATCTGGCCTAAATCAGCAAGTAACATAAATGGCAGCTACAGCAAAGCGCTAATTGCTAGCTTGTTCGTCCACAGATAGTTGATCTTCATAACGAGTCGGACATTTGAGCAGCAAGGTGTCCGCGTAGAAGATGCCGTCTTCACCTAGGTGCCCGTCCATAATCGCTTGTGATTCTTCATGTAGTAAGTCTGGCTTTTCACCGACGTAATGGACCTGTAAACGCTGGGCGTTGGGGTCATTTACGGCCCGGGTTAGCACAACAGCCAAGCCCCCTTGGGCATCGATATCACTTTGATCACCAGGGACATGGGCAACTTCAAACGTCAATTCAAGCGTGTCGATATCGTAGGCGATCGTTTCGCCAACAACCGCACCAGAGATGCGCACATCTTGCCCGACCGTAGAGCGCTCTACAAGTTCATCAACGGTAAAGAAGTAATTTGCAGTGGTAACCGTGTTACTCGCAATCAGGTAGACCACAGCGGCCAAAATCAAAAGGCCACCGATGAGGAACTTCATGCGGTTTGGGTTGCTAGTAGAAATAGGGGGAGTTGCAGTCGTCATATCTGCTCCGGCGTTTAGCGGGTTTTCGTTACATTAGCGCAGGTGGTTAGCCTACAATTTTGCGCCCACAGGGGAGGGAATACGTCTGTTTTGGCGCTATAAAAATCAGGCACACAGCCTGTAAATCGTTGTGTAATTTTATCGTTCATATTTTATCACCGCCAGAAAGAACGCCTACATTTCAAAGGGCTTTCTGATCGATTACCAATGTATAAAGCGTACAGGCTCGATGTAAAGCAGTTATGCCCTAAATGTAAGACACTTGTAACTTCCATAAACGG
>JAHDBW010000493.1 GCA_020630175.1 Anaerolineales bacterium | reverse complement strand
TGGACGCCGTTTTTGATTTTCAGAGGAGGAGAAGAAAGAAAAAAGTTGTTCGTGTTGTTACCTATAGGATAAATCCATGATGTAACGTTGCGATGTAGATGCTGTAATACGGATGTAAATTTCGTGAGCGTTACATAAGTCCACCAGCGATTGACATTTCTCACCGAGACCTTGAAGATTTACGCATGCCTGAAACGCTGCTTGTCGCTCTAATTGCTTTTGCTGGAATGTTTGTCTTAGCCTTTACGGGCTTCGGCGGTGCTTTAGTGATGGTGCCGTTGATGATTAGTGTCGTTGGCACGCAAGCAACAACACCTTTGGTCCGGCTAATTGGCATCACCACAACGGTTGTCAGCGTGCTGCGCTACCGCAACAATCTCAATTGGCGGGCAGGTGGACTGCTGATGTTATGGGCCGCGATAGGCATTCCACTTGGCTTCTGGCTGCATGACAGCATGAATCAACGGCAAGCGGAAGTGATTATTGGTGGAATTGTGGTCGCTTATGCGCTGTATGCATGGTTTACGCCCACGCTGCCTGACTTGAAATCAAATGTTTGGGCCTATCTGGCTGGGCTCACAGCAGGCATCATGACCGGGTCTTTCGCTATTCCGGGGCCGCCGGTTATTCTCTACGCCACGGCGCGGCGCTGGCCTCCAAAGGAGTTCAAGTCCACGTTACAGGCCTTTTTTATGTTTACAGGGTCTTTTTCTGGCGTGGGGCATTTTCTGCGCGGCGACTTCACTATGCGAGTGCTGACGTTATACGGCTGGGCCTTGCCCGGTATTCTCATTGGCACCGTGCTAGGGATTTACCTTGGCGAACGCATAGACAGTGGCGCGTTCCGCAAGCTCGTTTTGATATTGCTTTTTGTGCTGGGGATGCGTTTGATCTTCTGAGCCGCAACTTGCCCATTCAAGAACAACCCCAAATTGAAAAGAGGCTTCCTGATAAGATCTAAGCAATGAACGCGAAAGACCTTGCAAAACAACTTCGTAACGTCGGCCCCGCGCTGGCCGAAATGCTCATCGGCGCTGGGATTGATACCCCAGAAAAACTCTACGCCATGACCGCTGAAGACGCCTTTATTCAAATTCACGAATCCGGTGGCTTTTGCGGCAAATACAACGCCGCCTATCTGTTCGCCTTAGAAGGCGCAATTTTAGATATAGACTGGCTGCATATTCCAGAAGACCGGAAAGC
>JAHDBW010000176.1 GCA_020630175.1 Anaerolineales bacterium | reverse complement strand
GCAGCCAGCGTTTTAGGTGGCAGCGTATTGACCGTTGCTGGGCCAATTAGCGTGTTCACATACAACACATCCAAGTAGCTTGGATCTTTGACACTGGTACTCGCCCACAAGGGTTGTTGTGGATTAGCGCCCGCTGCTTCCAAGGCTTGCCATGCTGGCGTGGCGCACATGTCTTCAAACAATTTGTATGCCAAACGCGCGTTGCCAATAGCAGCTTGTCCTTTCAGGTCAGCGCGGCCTTTTTCTACCAACATGCCATCGACCATTGCGTCTAGGCGGCTAACAAAGAAGCTCGCCACAGAGTTCACATGATCAATCGGATTGCCGTCTGCTTGGCGCAGTTGCAGCCCTTCAATGTAGGCTTCAATCACTTCTTTATGGCGTTCCAATGAAAAGATCAGCGTCACATTGACATTGATACCCGCACGGATCGCGTCACGAATGGCCGGTAAGCCTTCTTTCGTGGCTGGAATTTTGATCATCGTATTCGGACGGCCAACTTCTGCCCACAGTTGCTTGGCTTGTGCCAGCGTGTTGTCTGTGTCATACGCTAAGGTTGGCGAGACTTCAATACTCACAAAGCCATCTGTGCCACCGGTGCGGTCATACACGCCTGCAAAAGCATCTGCGGCGTTACGAATATCTTCAACTGCAAGGCCAAAGAAAATTTCTTCTGGTGACTTGCCAGCCGCAGCTAGCTCTTTGAGTTGTGCGGTGTATTCGTCGCTGGTTGAAATCGAGCCTTCGAAAATTGATGGGTTCGACGTCAAGCCAGTAATATCACCTTGCTTGATGAACTGCGCCAATTCGCCAGAGGCAATTTGGTTGCGGGAAATAAAGTCTTGCCATGGTGACTGCCCCAACGCCTGCATTTGCACAAGCGGATTGGTGCTGGTTGCAACCATCGCATTGTAAATGCTGGCTTTAGCTTTGCTAGCCACGTTTTCTGGCGTCAGGCCAAAGTTAGCGTAGATTTCTTTATATGGTGCACTCGCGCCGTAGTGATCGATGCCGATGATTTCACCCGCACTACCTACATAACGTTCCCAACCCAGCGTAATGCCAGCTTCAATTGCCACGCGTGCTTTCACATTTGGTGGCAACACTTGGCTTTTGTAAGACTGTGGTTGTGCGTCAAACAGTTCCCAGCTTGGCATTGAAACCACACGCGCGCTAATGCCTTCAGCCGCTAGCAGTTCCGCACCGTTCATTGCAATTTCAACTTCAGAGCCTGTCCCAATCAAGATAACATCTGGTTTGCCATTGGCGGCATCACTCAGAATGTAAGCGCCTTTTTGCACACCAGACACTGCACCATATTTCGTGCGATCCAATGTTGGTAGGCCTTGGCGTGTGAGTGAAAGTGCCGTTGGGCCAGTTTTATTGGCGATGGCAGCCTTCCAAGCTTCGGCGGTTTCGTTTGCGTCTGCCGGGCGGATGAGGGTTACGTTTGGCGTGCCGCGTAAGCCCATCAGATGTTCGACGGGTTGGTGCGTTGGGCCGTCTTCACCGAGTCCGATGCTGTCATGCGTATAAACCAAAATTTGTTGATTGTGGCTTAGCCCAGCCAAACGGACTGGCGGGCGCATGTAATCGTAAAAGACAAGGAACGTAGCCGTGTAAGGGATTGTGCCGCCGTGCAGCGCCATCCCATTCGCAATTGCACCCATCGCGTGTTCGCGCACGCCAAAGTGCAAGTTGCGGCCATGGTAGCTATCCTTTTGGAAGCTATCTTCACCGTTGATGTGCGTTTTGTTGGAAGGCGCAAGGTCAGCCGAGCCACCAATCAATTCTGGTAGCGTAGCCGCAATCGCGTTGATCACTGCGCCAGACGCATTGCGGGTGGCAACGCTTTTACCAGCTTCAAAGACCGGGAACGCGTCTGCTAAATCAGCTGGCAATTCACCCGACATTAGGCGTTCAAATTCTGCACCTTCTGCTGGATATTTTTCTTTGTACGCGGCAAGGTCAGCTTCCCACGCGGCGTAAGATTTTTTACCGCTGCGCAGCGCGCCACCAAGATGACGTTTGACATTCGCTGGAATGACAAAGCTTTCACTTGGGTCAAAGCCTAAGTTTTCTTTGGTCAGGGCGAGTTCTTCTGGCCCGAGCGGTGAGCCGTGCACGTTGTAGCTATCGGCTTTATTTGGTGAGCCGTGCCCAATAATGGTGCGGATGCTGATAATTGAAGGCTGGTCGGTTTTGCGTTTTGCGCGCCCAATCGCCCGTGAAATGGCATTGACATCGGTGCCGTCTTTGACCATTTGCGTGTGCCAGCCATAAGACTGGAAGCGCTTTTCTTGGTCTTCTGTAAACGCAACGTCAGTGCTGCCTTCAATAGAAATGTGATTATCATCAAAGAGGAAAATCAGCTTGCCAAGGCCGAGGTGACCGGCAAGTGAGGCGGCTTCTGCGGTGATCCCTTCCATCAGGTCACCATCGGTAACAATTGCAAAGGTGTAGTGATCTACAATCGCAGGCGCATCTTCTTTATTGAAGCGTGCCGCCAAGTGTGCCTCAGCCATTGCCATCCCAACGGCGTTCGCAAACCCTTGCCCTAAAGGACCAGTGGTTGCTTCTACGCCAGGGGTCACGCCAACTTCTGGGTGGCCGGGGGTGTTACTACCCCATTGGCGAAAGTCTTTTAGATCTTGCAATGAGACATCGTAGCCCGTGAGGTGCAACATGCTGTACAACAACATAGAGCCGTGCCCACCAGACAAGATAAAGCGATCACGGTTAATCCAGTTTGGTTGTTGTGGATGATGCTTGCGGTGCTTTTGCCACAGCGTGTATGCCATTGGCGCCGCGCCCATTGGCAACCCCGGATGGCCGCTATTGGCCGCTTGCACACCGTCCGCAGAGAGAACACGGATGGTATTGATGGAACGCAGTTTGATGTCTTGTTTGGCAGTTTCAGCCATTTTTATCTCCAATTGCAATTTCGATTTTTTTCGAATTTTATAAACGAACGCTATAAATAATAGACGTCACGAAGTTGGACACGCTTACTTACACTATCGTCGCATATTTGCGACGCAAGTGCCAAGGGGAATACTACCAAACATCCCTGAATAAGCTAGCGAACGCCCTATTTAAAACGGTATTCAAATCGCAAGGTAAAAGAAAAGGCGCACGTGAGACACGGCGCCTTGAAAACAAATCTATAGAACGAATGAAGATGCGCAACGCAGTTGCCCAACTCAATTACGGTGTCGCTAGTTCAAAAATCGCGGCGGCCCATGTTAAGCCAGCCCCAAAACTAGAGAACACAAGTTTCTGCCCCGGTTTTATACGGCCATCATGATACGCCTCGCACATTGCCAATGGAATGCTCGCCGCGCTAGTGTTACCGTAATTGGAAACATTTGCAATCATCTTTTCTGGCGCTAGCTTTGCTTTCCCGGCAGCATACTCAATAATGCGCATATTGGCCTGATGCGGCACAACATAGTCAATGTCGTCAAACGTGAGGTCTGCTTTTTCAAGCACGCTGTGCAAGCTGTCCACCATTTTGCGCGTGGCAAATTTGAACACTTCGCGCCCGTTCATTTGCAGATACCAATCTTCACGGTTACCAATGGTGTCTTCACGCGGTGGCAGCTCTGTGCCACAGCCTTTCATCTTAAGGTGTTCAGCGCCAGACCCGTCTGAGCCAAGCTCATAAGACAGCAAACCACAGGGCTTATCCGTTGCTTGTAGCACAACTGCGCCAGCGGCATCACCAAACAAAACGCAAGTTGCCCGGTCTGTAAAGTCAAGGTAGCGGCTAATTAGCTCTGCCCCAACAACAAGGACATTCTTTGCCAGCCCCGCTTGAATCATTGCCGAGCCTTGCACCATTGCGTAAACCCAGCCTGGGCACCCCGCAACTAAGGTATACGCCCCAACATTGCCCGCGCCGAGCTTGTCTTGCACAAGGCTAGACATTGGTGGTACATGGTTGTCTGGGCTGCTGGTTGCAACAATGATCAGATCAAGATCACTTGGGTCAACGTTTGCCATTGCAAGCGCATCACGGCTCGCCGCAGCCGCCATGTCACTACACTGTTCTTTATCAGACGCAATATGCCGCTCCCGAATCCCACTACGCGACACGATCCATTCATCGCTAGTGTCTACAATTTTTGCTAGATCGGCATTTGTTAGTACTTTTTCGGGGGCATACATGCCTAATCCGACAATATTCGCATAGTGCTGGGTCATTTCAAAGTTCCTTATATAGTGCGTGGCGTTGCAGGGCAAAGTCTAACCGATAGTCAGCAATCTCGTAAATAAAAAATGCAAATTTAGTGTGCATGACCTGCATCTGATGTAACAACACACAAACTGTAAAAAGAGTTCGCAATCGCTCAAATTTGCAATAAATTATGCAAGGCTGTATACAGTGCAGTTTTGTTTGACAGGCAAAGGGCGCAACAACTATACTCGCAACCATCTAAAGTAAAATATCCACACAGAAACAAGAGGCGACGCTTATGTCAATTACGTACAAATTCCACGGTCACGCGACCCATGAATTGATGATCAACGGCACCTCAATTTTGATTGATCCATTCTTGACTGGTAATTCACAAGCCGTTGTTTCTGCCGATGATGTGAACCCTGATGTCATTATGGTGTCTCATGGACATGCGGACCATTTAGGTGACACCGTTGCCATCGCTAAACGCACCGGCGCACTCGTCATTGCAAATTTTGAAATTGCAGAGTGGCTGGCCGCGCAAGGGATTGAAAACATAAGCCCGCAGCACATTGGCGGTGGCGTTCAATATCCATTTGGATACGTCAAAATGACCAACGCCCTGCACGGCTCTTTGTTACCAGACGGCAGCAATGGTGGCAATCCGGTTGGATTTTTGATCACGAGTGAAGACAAAAATTTATACTTTGCCTGTGATACCGGCCTGTTTAGCGACATGGCATTGATTGGCGAAGTTGGCTTAGATTTAGCAGTCCTGCCAATTGGTGACCGTTTCACAATGGGACCCGCCGACGCGCTGATTGCTATCGAGCGTTTCCTAAAGCCTAAACGCGTGGTGCCAGTGCATTACAACACCTGGCCACCCATTACGCAGGATGCCGCCGCATTCAAAACAGCAGTAGAAACCGCAACAGACAGCCAAGTTAGTATTATGGCTGGCGGCGATTCTATTGAACTCTAAACCGTATTTATTCGCTATCAAAAAGCAGTTTTTATTGAAAGCGTATTTGTAGAACTTAAATCAAGCGCCTGGTAGTAATCGCGCAGATTTGCCTTTGTTGGCAAGTAAAGGAGTATCCCCAATGAAGAAATTTATCCCTATTTTGGCCGCTATTGTGGCGTTGGCCGGGGCGTTGATGCTAACGCGCTCTACCACTGCGCAAGTTGGTGGCTCTGGCTTAGTAACATTTACAGACATTTGTCTAGATTATTACTACATCGCCAAAAACAACACAACTGGTGAGGAAGTCAGTGGCAACGTTTGGCCAGTGATGGCAGACGGCACCATGGGTGATGTCACGCTTAATCTTGTCGCTGGGTCATGGTCGTATGAGCTTTATCGCCAAGACGGGCTGGTTGAGCGCGGCTCTTTTGTGCTTGGCAACGGCCAATCCGTCAACATTTGGTCAAGCAATCATAACTGTCCGGTTCCTAGAACTGGCAACCTAACCGTAGCCGCAGCGATTGTAAACGGTAGCGCCGAAGTTGCCGCAAACCCAAGCGGTGTTTACACCATCGTTGCTGGCGACACCATCGAAATCATTGCTGCCAAGCTTGGCGTGCAAGTCCGCATTCTATTAGTAACAAATCCGTGGCTGGTTATTCCGATGTCCCTGACACCGGGTGACACCGTCATTATTCCAGGCCAAGCTGACTTTGTTATTTCAGCCGCAGCGCAAGCAAGCGCCGCAGCAGCCGTGCCCGCAGCCAGTGGCGCACCCGCCGCAGTTGCCGCTACTGGCCCAAGCGCAGTACAAGCCGTTGGCTCTGGTAGCGCGGGTGGTCAGATTGCAGTCCGCACAAATGCTGGTGCCGGTGAATGTGGGACAGGTAACGCAAATGGTCAGTTCCAAGAAGTGCTCAACCGCCTAGCCGGAACGCTGCGCTACGATAACATCACACTGAAAGACGTCGGCATTGATCGCAATGGTGATGTTTGTATCACGATTTCTACTAAGTTCTTTGGTGGTAATGGGCGCTACACAGTCTTCGTAAACGGCGTTCAAGTTGGCTATCGCGGCCCACACTTGGAATCACGCTTAGATGGTGAATACGGCTTCTTAGACTTTGACCTGATTTCAGGCTGTAACCAAGAAATTGAACTCACCATCAACTTGGTGGCAGCAGACGGCCAAAGCATTTCAGAAATCTTCCGCGTCTTTGTACCGTGTCCGGCTGGGAATGCTGGGGCAGCCAGCGGTGCCGGAGCAGCGGCCGCAGCAAGTAGCAGTAGTGCCGCAGCGAGCAATACTGGTGCCAGCACCATCGCCGCCGCCACTGGCCCAAGTACACTCCAAGCAGTTGGTACCGGCGCAAACGGCAGTGCCATCTCAGTGCGCAGCAATGCTGGCGCTGGCGAATGTGGGACCGCATCAGCAGCAGGATTATTCCAAGAAGTGCTCAACCGCTTGTCTGGCGGCTTACGCTTCGATAATATGCAGGTCAAAGAAGTTAGCGTAGATCGCAACGGCGACGGCTGTATCACAATGACAGCCACCTTCTTTGGCGGCAGCGGCAGCTACACAGTCTTTGTCAATGGTGTGCAAGTTGGCTATCGTGGCCCGCACTTGCAATCACGCTTAGACGGTGAATATGCCTTTATGGACTTTGACATTGTTGCCGCTTGTGACCAAGTCATCACACTCGAAATCACCATTCAATCTTCAGATGGACAAAGCACAACGCAAACATTTAGCGAATTTGTAGCCTGTACATTTGCGCCACCAGCAGCACCAGTGCCAGTCTCTATTCCAGCACCAACGGCTGTGCCGGTAGCAGTCGCAGCCCCAGCTACAAATCAAACTGTTGTCGGCTCTGGTAGCGGCGGCGGTCAGATTGTGGTGATTGACAATGCCAGCGCAGGCGAATGTGGCGCGGGGGTAAACACCGGCGAAACAGTGCCAAAGGTTGCTGGCGGCATGCGCGTTGAAGAAATCACACTGCGTGAAGTTGCCCACTTCCGACGCACGCAAGTCTGTGTCACGTTCGACCTGCTATTCTTTGGCGGCACCGGGCCACACAGCATTTCTGTCAACGGTGTTTCTGTTGATCATCGTGGGCCACACTTGGTTTCACGCCTAGACGGGGAATTTGGGTACTTAGCCTATGACTTAATCGTAGACTGTAACCAAACGTATGACATGAACGTCACGCTTACATCGGCAGACGGTCAAAACGCAGTTGGCAACTTTAGTCAATTTATTGCCTGTCCGTAAGTACGCAAACTATGAAATAAAAAAGGGCTACGCAATGTAGCCCTT
>JAHDBW010000175.1:4360-7553 GCA_020630175.1 Anaerolineales bacterium | reverse complement strand
GTATCTGGCACGCTGTCAATATCGACTGGTGGTTCATTGTCAGGATCTTCGTCATCATCCGCGTCGGTAATTTCTGCCACGTTGCGGATGCTAGTGCCTTCAAATTCAAAGTCAATGTTGAAGGTGACATCAATTGCCACGCTATCACCAGCAGCAAGTGCGTCAATAGTGAAGCTCATTAGGCCGTCAGCATTAGCGCCATTGTCCGTAAGCACAACGGCATTGCCGTCTACGGTTGTGGTGATATCCGCCGCATTTGAGCTTTTGTAAATCAATGCCGCAGGGCTGTGATCCATCACATCCACTGCGAAGGCATCAACCTCACCTTGGTTATAAACCGTGATGCGGAAGGTAATGTCGTCGCCGGGGTTGATCACGTCTGCTTCGGTCACCAGCTCTTTCTTCAACGCAAGGTCAAAGTTGTAGTAGAAGCCAAAGTCAATCGTTAGGTCAGACTGGGCATCTGGTGTGACGCTGTCATTACTAGGATCTTCACCAGTTGGCTCATTGTTTCCGAGAATGATGGTGCCTGAGAAGACATCATCACCATGATTGGCCGGATCAATGCCATTGTCATTGCCGTCTAACGTTTGTTGTTCGTCACCAGTTGATGAGCTGTATCCATCCAATGGACCAGCGTTGCCATCAGCATCGACCCACTCCACTGCTGGAATTGAGACCAAGTATTGGCCTGCATCCAACTCATCAAAGAGATAGAAGCCGTCGGCGTCAGTCGTGTCCATCGCAAGCATGTCTGCATCATCGATGACACCATCGTCATTAAGATCATCTGCTGCGCCGTCGCCATCTGCGTCTTGCCAGAGCTCAACCCAGATATTTTCTAGCAACGGTTCGCCTGCGTCGATCACACCGTTATTGTTGCTGTCTTCCCAGACTTGGTTGCCCAAGCTGTAGACCGGCACAAAGCCAAAGTCAACGGTGAGGTTTTCGTTTTCATCACGGGTGTTGACGTCATTGTCTGGATTTTCCAGCGTTGGTTCGCCATCACCAAGTGAAATTGTGGCAGATAAGACCGCATCGCCAATGTTGGCGGGGTCAATGCCGTTGTCATTGTTATCAGTATCGTCGCTAGTTGCGCCGGTTGAAGAACGATGCCCAGCAAGCGGACCATTAGAACCGTCTGCTTCTTGCCACTCCACCGCAGGGATAGAAACCACGTAGTCACCCTTTGGTAAGTAATCAAACAGATAGAGACCGTCCGCGTCCGTGGTATCCATGGCCAGCATATCGCTGTCATCAATCACCCCGTCAGCGTTCAAATCGTCTGGTTGGCCGTCTGCATCTGCATCTTGCCAGAGTTCAACCCAAATGCCTTCGAGCAGCGCTTCGCCAGTGTCAATCAAGCCATTGTCGTTGCTGTCTAGCCAAACTTGGTTCCCAATTGAATACGTCGGGATAAAGCCAAAGTCGACGGTTAGGTTTTCATCAGCGTCTGGTGTAATCAGGTCATTATCTGGTGCTTCAGCAAGTGGTTCGCCGTCGCCTAAGACCACAGGTCCTGACCATACATCGTCACCAGCCTTGGCGGGATCGATGCCGTTATCGTTATTGTCTGCGTCAGTTTGATCGTCACCTGGGGTTGAAACCATGCCCGCTAATGGACCCGGTTGGCCGTCTGCATCTACCCATTCAACCGCTGGGATTGAAACGAGGTAGGTGCCAGCAAGCAGGTCTTCAAATAGATATAGGCCGTCAGCGTCGGTTGTATCCATGGCCAACATGTCTGCTTCGTCAATAACACCATCGTCATTGAGATCATCTGCTACGCCATCTGCGTCTGCGTCTTGCCAAAGTTCAACCCAAATGCCTTCGAGCAACGGTTCGCCAGCGTCGATCAGGCCGTCTTCGTTGGTGTCTTCCCAAACTTGGTTCCCCAAGCTGTAAAGCGGAGTCACCGCAACAACTGCTGGATCATGATCGTCTTCATCGCCACCGTTCTTACCGTCTTCATCAATAACGTCATCGTCATCAAGGTCATCGGTTTCACCGTCTTGGTTGAAGTTCTCATTGTCTGGCGTGCTATCGATATCAACGCGTGGTTCCCCACCCGGTTCATCGCTGCCGCCAGTAATTTCTGCCCAGTTCGTAATGCTGGTGCCTTCAAAGCTAGCATCAAGTGTCAGGATTACTTCATACGTTACGCTATCGCCTACCGCAATCGTGTCAATTCCAAAGGTGCCATCAGCGTTGTCGGTCACAACGACTGCTGCTGCGTTTTCGCTTTCAGTGACATCGGCCGCATTTGAGCCAGCAAACGTCATGCCGGTTGGCACATAGTCCACGGTGGTCACGTCAAAGGCATCAACATCGCCTTGGTTATAGACGGTAATCGCGAAGGTTACATCGTCGCCACGGCTGATTTGGCCTGCGGTAACAAGCGTTTTCTTCAGTGCCAAGTCAAAGCGCGTTACTTCAATTTGAGCCGGATCATGATCATCTTCATCGCCGCCGTTTTTACCGTCTTCGTCAACAACGTTATCGTCGTCAAGGTCGTCGGTTTCACCGTCTTGATTGAAGTTTTCAGCATCTGGCGTGCTGTCAATGTCAGTAGCAGTTGGGCCGTCTGGCGTTTCAGCTGCGTCTGAGATTTCTGCCCAGTTCGTTGCCGTCGTTGCACCAAAGTCTTGGTCAATCGTCAACGCAATGTTGAAGTCAACCGAGTCGTGGTGGCGCAAATTGCCAATGGTAAAGCTACCATCGTTGTTATTTGTAATAGTGACAACCTCAGCACCAGTGGTGTTGAGCGTGCCAGTTGCGGTTGACCCTTCAGCGCTGTATGTCATGCCAGCTGGCACATAGTCAGCAACATCAATGTCATAGGCGTTCAAGGTGCCTTGGTTGATCACGCTAATCGTAAAGATTACGTTATCGCCCGGGCTAAATGGTCCTTCGCTGCTCAAGATTTTGGTCAGCGCAAGGTCAAAGGTTTGCGTCACCGTTACTGGCGCAGGATCGTGATCATCTTCATCGCCGCCGTTCTTACCGTCTTCATCAACAACGTTATCGTCGTCAAGGTCGTCGGTTTCGCCGTCTTGATTGAAGTTTTCAGCGTCTGGTGTGCTGTCAATATCAATGCGGGTTGTCCCGCCATCTACGTCAGAGGCATCGCTGATTTCCGCCCAGTTCACAATGCTTGTGCCTTGGAAGTCTGGGTCAATGGTCATCGCAATCT
>JAHDBW010000175.1:0-4260 GCA_020630175.1 Anaerolineales bacterium | reverse complement strand
CGTCCAAGGTGCCTTGGTTGATCACGTTGATCGTGAAGATCACGCTATCGCCCGGCGCAAATGGCGCGGTGCTCGTCAAGACTTTGGTCAACGCTAAGTCAAAGGTTTGCGTCACGGTCAATGGCGCTGGATCGTGATCATCTTCATCGCCACCGTTCTTACCGTCTTCGTCAACCACGTTATCGTCGTCAAGATCGTCGGTTTCACCAGCTTGATTGAAGTTGGTATTGTCTGGCGTGCTATCAACATCCATGCGGGTTGTGCCGCCGTCGATGTCAGTTGCGTCGCTGATTTCGGCCCAGTTCACAATGCTTGTGCCTTGGAAGTCATTAGACACTGTCAACGCAATGTCAAAGCTCACAGCATCACCAGCAACGAGTTCATCGATGGTGAAGGTGCCGTCAGCATTATTGGTGAAGCCTACGGTCGCAGCACCTGTGGTGGTCAAATCGCCCGTCGCGGTTGACCCGACTGCACTGTAAGTTGTGTTAGCAGGCACATAGTCTTGCACGTCGATGTCAAAAGCGTCTACGTCACCTTGGTTGTACACGGTAACTGTAAAGACGGCCGTTTCCCCCGGTGCAACGGTTGCAGCCGTGCTGAGGACTTTGTCTAACGCAAGGTCAAAGCGCGATACGGTAACTTGCGCTGGATCATGATCATCTTCATCGCCACCGTTTTTACCGTCTTCATTGACCACGTTGTCGTCGTCAAGGTCATCGGTTTCACCGTTTTGATTGAAGTTGGTATTGTCTGGCGTGCTGTCAACGTCGTTTGCTGTTGGGCCACCGTCAGTTGTCGCTGCGTCTGAAATTTCAGCCCAGTTGGTGATTGTCGTGCCCGCAAAATCGCTAGCAATGGTGAGTTCAACATCGAAACTCACATCATCGTTTCCAGCAAGTTCATCAATTGTGAAGCTGCCTGCGCCATTATTGGTAAAGCCAACCGTCGCTGCCCCAGTCGTGGTCAGCGTGCCAGTTGCAGTGCTATTGGTCGCGCTATAGGTCATCCCGGTTGGGATGTAATCTGTAATATCAATGTCGTATGCGCCAACGCCGGTTTGATTGATAACGTTGATCGTGAAGACCACAGCATCGCCCGGCGCAAATGGCCCGGCGCTCTTGAGCACTTTGGTCAAGGCAAGGTCTAATGCCAGTGAGAATTCAGCGGGATCATGATCATCTTCATCGTCTGCGTTTGCGTCTGTTCCAGCAACATCAGTGAGAGCGAGGTAATCGCGGGTTTCATCGGTGTCATTGCCAAAACCGAGGTCGTTATCGCTGTCGTTCGCGGTATTTGTATCAGGGAAACTGTCGCGATCGTCACCGCTGTCGCTAGAAATTTCAGCTTCATTACGGTAAACGCTTGGCGCTGTATCTTTTAGCTGCGCCTGGAGTTCAAGGATAATTTCATCGCCAGCGTCTAAGTAAGTGGTTTGGCTCAAGTTGAACACAACCGTGCCCGGAGCCGCTGGATTTGTTGTCGCATTGCTTTCATCAACGCTAACATCAACGCCAGTGCCTTTATCATCAGCCATTACCGCTGAACCAGTGACGTAAATCATCCCAACCGGCAATGTGTCCGTCACAGCAAATTCGCCAGAGCGCAGCGCGCCTTGGTTCATTACAGCAATCTGATAGGTCACAATGTCATCAATCGCAGCAGGTGTTGCGCCAGTGATCACTTTGACAAGTGCAAGATCATAGTCTGGCAAGAAAAAGCCAGTATCCATGTTGTGGTCAGTTCGGCCAGCATCGCCCGCGTCAAAGACAATTTCACCTAACGTGCTACCAAGACCGAGCGAGTCGGCAGCGGTGGCATCGTTGTCGCGAATATCATCATTCCCATCGCCAATCGCAGTGGCTTGATTGGTTGTGGTTAAGGTCAAGTCGGCTGCAGTAACATTGCTTGGCAAGTTGCTGGTGGTGCTTTCATCAAAACGGATAACGTAACCCGCTGTATTTGGGGTAAATCCATCAATGGCGTCTGTACGGAAGTAGTAGTAGCCGTTTGCGTTGGTGGTGGTGGTCTCTAGTAATGTCCCGCTAGAGTCATACAAGCGTACCGTGACACCTTCTAAAGAGAGTTCACCCGGATCTTGAATGCCATCACGATCAACGTCTAGCCAGACGCGGTTCCCCACTTCTAGCGGTGCTGCTTGTGGTGGGCAGAAGAGTTCCAAGTCACCAAGGCCTAGCGCCTTGGCAGCATTGTTACCGTTAGTACGGAAAACATTATAGGTACGGAGTTGGCTACCATCATACGGGCTGTTCCAACGCACACCAGCTGAATACGTGGTTGAAGCGTCCATGGTGGTGTACACCAATTCGCCCGCCCCAGGTGCATAGGCAACCGCCCCATTCCCGGTATCCGTGTGGCCGGAGTAGCCATCATCAAAGAATTGGGTTTCATTACCTTCTGGTCCCGGCCCACTTGTTTGGTGTTGACCGGTGTAGATAATGTCGCCATTGGCGTTTACCGCATCACCACCATATTCCATGACCCATTTACCAGCATCCAAGTCACGATAGGCCAAGTAAATTGAGCCATCTGCCATCGTGCGGTATAGGCTGGAGTCATCAGCATCATATGGATTGCCGGTGTCATATTGAATTTGCATGGTCGAGCGATTGACAATCCCTAAGACCATTGAGCCATCATCGGTGAATTCCAAGTCGCTCAAAATTGGTTGTGAGTAACAAGAGTGTGTGCCTAAGTTAGTCACCACATCAAAATCGTTGGTCCAAGGGCGATACGTGTTACAGGCAGGATTGTCGTCTTGGTTCCAAGCCCCAACGCCTTTCCGGAACAGCAGTTGCGAGTCATAGACAACTTCAAATCCGTTTGGTGCTGAATATTCGTACACATATATATGAAGGTCTTCACGCAGTTGTGAGGTTTCTGCAGTACAAGTTACCCCAACATAGAGTTTGTCGTTTGGTGCCCAAGACAACGCCCAAGGTTGATAGTCGTCAACAGTAAGTACGTTATCTGGATCAGTTGAGTCGGTACACCCCGGATTTGGCACAACAACTGACGTGACATCATCCGTTCCAAGAATAGGCCGCGGCGAGTCAGAGTCGATTGCGGTGGCGTTGGCATTCCAATCGGTCAAATCCATGGTGACAAGCTTTTTGTCATGCAGACTGATGACGTACAAGGTGTCATTGTCCCGTGAGACGTCCAAGTCACCGAAACCACCTCGGCCGGGGCCTTCAAAGCCTTGCGTGTCCATTAGCCACGTTGGTGTTCCACGGTCAGTCCATGGGCCGGGATCTACGTTATAACCAGCAGCCCCAAGATCAACCAAGAGTTGTGACTTGTCTGCGTCCGCGTCGGTTGCATAAATCGCCCCGATGCCGTTTGGACCGTAGCCATGCAAGCGCATAACGAATGTACTGGAATAAATTTCATTACTTTCATCGTTGTGTGCAATCCCCCAAACCGTACCGATTTCACCATGAACGGCTTGGTAGCTGTTGTTGCCACCTTCAGTCGTGTCGGTAATATCTTCGGCGCTATAAGGAATAGAAACGATGGTATCAAATAGTTGATTGGCCTCATCATCAAAGGCACGCTCTACAAAACAACTGGTGTGAATTTCACCACCTGCACAGCCAACACGATACTCGCCAAGCACAGCAAAGTTGATGCGATCACCAGCAACACCAAAGCGCACGGTGCCATCATTGTCCGGGCCGCTAAACCCGGGCAAGTACATGCCAAGATCTGCTTCAACCCGCACCACGCGGTCTGACGGAATATCAGTGAGGGTGTATTCCCCATCAGCGTTGGTCACTGCGCTAGACACTAGCGTATCGCTAGAGTCATAGGCGCGGACAGTAATGCCCGACACCATCGGCTCAAACCCAAACTGGCCATCACCATTGTCTTCCCAGATATAGCCTGTAATAGTGCCTGTCTGGGCGCTTGGTGCGCTATCTGGGGCAGCAATTACGGCACTTCGATTAGGCTGCGTAAAAACGGTCAGTCCTAGTAAAAGAACTGCCATCGTTGCAATCCGGCTGAGTCGATACGTGTTATTTGAATTCATTTAAGGACAACCTTTATATGTAGAGATACCAATACGATTACCAAATGGGTCTTAAATTAGCCCTATTCTAATAATAAAGGGTTTGTATAACGTTTGTTTCTAGAAACAATTGAGGAATAATTGAGGTTAGCGTGATCTTACAGCGTTTATTGAAAGGCAATGTTTAGGTCACCCTATTGAACAGAAAACGTCTCAGTAGCGATGTG
>JAHDBW010000174.1 GCA_020630175.1 Anaerolineales bacterium | reverse complement strand
GAATAACACGATGATTTCTCCCTCCCTCAGTCCCTCCCGCTGGGAGGGAGGCGCTGGTATTTTCAAGACATGTCTTGAAAATCTTGATATTCCTCTCCCAGCGGGAGAGGCTAGGCGAGGGAGAAATACCAGTATTGCTCAAGTTACAGCATCACTAGCAACTTGTATTAGTTAAGCTCAGTTTTCTGCCAGCATACAATCATTTCACTGTCGTAGTAGAGAAGATGCGCTATATTAACATTACGCTCCTTACCATAAGCAAGGAATGGCGCTTCTAATTCAAACCGTGTTCGTTGTTCAGCCACGCACGTGCAACGTCAACACACTATTTTTCTAAAACCGCACCTATGTTTGATTTTATTACCGACGAACACGAAATGATCCGGGACACCGCCCGCGACTTTGCCCAGAATGTCATTGCGCCCATCGCCGCTGAGATTGATGAAAGCGGTGACTTTCCCATTGAAACCGTCAAACAGATGGGGCAAATGGGCTTTATGGGCATCGAAGCACCGGAAGCCTATGGCGGCGTGGAAATGGATACCATCGCTTACGTGCTGGCCTTAGTTGAAATTTCAAAAGCCTGCGCCAGCCACGGTGTGATTATGTCGGTCAATAACTCGTTATACGGGCATGGCATTCTCACTAGCGGCACGGAAGCGCAAAAGCAAAAATACCTCACTCCGGTGATGAGTGGCGAAAAAATTGGGGCATATAGCCTGACCGAACCATCCAGCGGCAGTAATCCCGCAGAAATGAAAACGACCGCTATTCTCAACGATGCCGGTACGCACTATGTCATCAACGGCCGTAAGTCTTGGGTGACCTCTGGGCCAGTGGCAGACTATGTAGTGCTGTTTGCCATGACCAACCCAGAGTTGGGACACAAAGGCATCAATGCGTTTATCATCGATACCGATCAACCGGGCTTTACGCGCGGCAAGAAAGAGCCCAAGTTGGGCATCCGTGCTAGCGCCACTAGCGAGCTCATTTTTGAAGACTATTTATGCCCGATTGAAAATCGGATTGGCGATGAGGGGCGCGGCTTCAAGGTGGCCATGTCTGTGCTAGATACCGGCCGCATTGGCATCGCCGCCCAAGCCTTAGGCATTGCCGAAGCCGCTCTAGATGCCAGCGTGGACTATGCCAAGCTGCGCGAATCTGGCGGCAAGAAAATCGGCCAACATCAAATGATTCAGCAGAAGCTAGCCGATATGAAAACGAAGGTTGAAGCCAGCCGCCTGCTGATTTATCAGGCGGCTCTTGCCAAGATGCAAGCCAAGACCACCGGCGCGCGCTACAGCCTTGAAGCCAGTATGGCAAAGCTTTTTGCCAGCGAAACCGCCATGTGGGTCACCACGCAAGCGGTGCAAATTCACGGTGGCATGGGCTACAGCCAAGAGATGCCGCTCGAACGTTACTTCCGCGATGCAAAGATTACTGAAATTTATGAAGGCACCAGCGAAGTGCAACGCATTGTAATTTCCCGCCAGCTAACCGGGCTGCGCTAGCCCTTGATGGCCTGCGTAAAAGCAACTTGCATCACTCAGGCGGAAATCCCAAGCTAATCCGCCTGGATGATGCCGTGCCGTAATCGGCACGCGGCCCTAATCTGGGTAGTATCCCCAACCGGTTTCAGACGAATACCAATGGCTGGTTGAATCTGTGCCAACAAAAAATAAGAGCATGAATTCAGTGTCGTTTTCAAGCAACCTATAGTCTTGGATATATTGCGCAGCGTCTGGATTTGCATAGCTGTATTCCGCTAGATCAGCTGGGAACGTGCCGTGATCTAGGCGGTGCTCATAGACGTATCCCACAATCGCATTTGCTTCTGACTGCACCTCCCACAGGCGCTGCCCCAAGCGCACTTGTTGCGGAATAATGAGCAATGCCAGCAGCACAACGCCCACGCCAGCCAACAATTTAGACCGACGCGCGAGTATCGCAAACAGGCTATTAAAAATCACAATACCAATCGTCATGGCGGCACTCATAATCTCGCCAATTGTTTCGTACGCCAATTGCGCGCATAAAAGCTCAAGCACAACCATGCTGCTAAACAGCGCCCAGAATAAGAAAGTCTCTGTTTTTATCATCGAATTAATATCCTCCAATAACATGTTAAATAGCTAAATAACTAGCCAGAAACCGTATTATGAATGACAGCGCTCACACTAAAATATACGGATACGCACCTCTTAATATCGCTCGAGAATTTACAATACTAGGGAGCGCGTATCGTAATTGCGAGCAGAGTTGTATAGTTCTTAGCAATTTACAGGCAGTTTAGGTTGCTTTTTTGCGTTAGATTGCTAATAATCAGGCCAAGAGAAAATAACAAAATTCTAACGTCTTGTCAGCGAGCAAGCCGACAAGGATGTGATGTTCACGCGTAATCTGGCGCAAGCATCTTCAACTGCAAGGACCCATTATGTTAGCGCAAGAGATATCTGCAACAGCCACGCCCGCCCCTGAACCTGCCATCACCACATCAGATTCAGCCGCAACCGACGAGCAGGCTATTGCACGTCTCAATCGCATTTTCAAATTGCAAAACGCCGCCTTTCTCAAAAATCCATATCCTTCAGCAGATGCGCGCATTGCGTTGCTAAAACGCATCGAGCCCATGCTCCGCAAGCACCGCACAGCCATCTTAGACGCCCTAGATGCTGACTTTCACGGTCACTCTCGCCAACAAGGCGACTTGCTAGAAATTCTGGGCATGTTTGACCGCGCCAAATTCAACATTGCCAACCTCAAAAAATGGATGAAGCCGGTTCCCAAGTCCGTAAACCCGGTTACCATGGGCAGCGCCAAGGCATATTTGAAATATCACCCCAAAGGCGTAATTGGCAATATGGTGTCTTGGAACTTTCCATTTGATATTGGCTTGGGGCCGGTGCTAGACGCCCTTGCTGCGGGCAACCGTGTCATTATCAAACCGTCTGACTTATCACCTGCGTGTGGACAAGTCATGCAAATGATGATTGAAGACACCTTCGACGAAGACACTGTTGCCGTGGTGAATGGTGGACTAGAGCTCGCAAAATACTACGCGACCTTGCCTTGGGATCATCTGGTTTATACCGGCAGTGGCGTTGTGGGCAGAAAGATTATGGCCGCTGCGGCGAAAAATCTGGTACCAGTCACTTTAGAATTGGGTGGAAAAAGCCCAACCATTATTGATGCAAACAGCGCCACCGAGGCAACTGCCGCTGAAATTGTGGGCGTAAAAGTTGTGAAGCGTGGCCAAATGTGTGTAACGGTAGATTACTGCCTTGTGCCAGAAGCCCAGCTAGCAGACTTTACAGACAAGGTTGTTTCTGTATTTCAAGAGCGCTTTAGCCAAGATAATGCGGCGGCCCACTCTTGCGGCATTATCACAGAGCGTCACCTTACTCGGCTGAACAGCTTAGTAGAAGAAGCCCGGGCATCTGGTGCGAAAGTGATTCAAATCGGCGCTGATATTACAGGCGATAATCGCGACATGCCATTCTACGTTGTGGTTGATCCGTCAGACGAATTGCGCCTGATGCAAGAAGAAATTTTTGGCCCGATCTTGCCAATCAAATCCTATAAGACAACGCAAGACGCCATAGATTACGTCAATCAGGGCGACCATCCGTTGGGGCTATACATCTATTCAGAAAACCAAGCCTTTGTGGATCAAATCACAGAAAACACGCGCTCTGGTGGCGTGTCTGTCAATGTTTGTGCGTTGCAAGCAGCACAGCCTTCAATGCCGTTCGGCGGGATTGGTGGCAGCGGGATGGGAATCCATCATGGGGAAGAAGCCTTCAAGGAATTCTCAAACCCGCGCGGCTACTTTGTCAAAGGCAAAGGCGGCACCATCGAACGCATCACGCCACCGTACGGCCCCGCCACAGACGACCTCATTGAAAACGGTGCGTACGGCGGTATTGCCCAGCAATTGAAGTTCGCATTGAAAGTTGTACCAAAGAGTTTACTGAAACGCTTCTTTGGGTAAGCCAGCGCAGACGCCATAAATGGTAGTTAACCTGAATTCTGGGTAACAGTGTAGAAGGGTCTTTTACAGCCTGTGTGGCACTCAAGACCAACGCTTACAAATTGGAATTACGTTTACGTCACCAGGCCAGGGTGGCCTTGCTGAGTATAAAAAGACTTTACTTATCACATAGCAGCGCATGGCGTTATCCAGAACTCAGGTTAGTTAGTACAACTCCAGAATAAGAATCAAAAAAAGCGCTTCACAATGTGAAGCGCTTTTTTGTACCCGTACGGGGAATCGAACCCCGGCCTACACCTTGAAAGGGTGTTGTCCTAACCGTTAGACCATACGGGCAGGTGCTGCGCAATAACTGAGCAGCGAAAAGAATTATAGTACGGTTTTTGCTGTCAGGTCAAGAAACTCACAAAGATGCTGTAAAACGCCCAACGGCATTTGCAAGCGGGCTCTGTGGGTTGCTCAAAACTAACGGCTGACCGTTCAATAATGCGTTATTTTGCGCGTTGTCATACGGGATCTCTGCAGACATTTGCAGGTTTACCCGTTGTTCAAACGCGGAGCGGGTCATCATGGGTTGCGGGGTCACGTTATTCAGCACATAGCGGAAGCGGTTATGGTCTAGACCAAGTTCGTTCAATGTGCGGAGCGTGCCGCGCAGGGTCACAATGGAACCCATGTCTGGTGAAAGCACCATGACAATATAAGCAGACTGTCGCAGCGAGGCAACGGTTGCTTCATCTAACCAAGACGCACAATCCAGCACAATATCGCTGAAATAAGAGCCGAGCACTTCGTTGACACGATCAAATGCGCCCACGTGCAGGCCGCGTTGCAGCGCCTTTGGTGGTGCAGGTAACGTATACAAGCCACTGGCGTGCTTGGTCATCAGCTTCCCAACTTGACGTTGGTCTGGTTGCGGTGAAAGTTCTTCCCAGTTCGGGTCTGGGTTTTGGCGCAGTTGCATTGCCACGTGGCCAACAGACGGGCTTAGGTCTACCAAGCAGGTCCGTTTGCGCATGCGGGTCATGGCAGAGGCCATGTTGACAGCAACAGTTGTTGTGCCAACCCCACCGCGTAGCCCTAGAATAGACACTAAGCGTGCGGTTTTCTTTGCGCCATTTACCGCCGGTGCTGGGGCTTGAACTTGCGCTGGGGCCGCAACTGGGGCTGGCGTTGGCGCAGCCATCACAGGCGCGGGCTGTACAGCCGGCGTTGGAATAGTTGCCGCAGCCTGTACCACGGGTTGCGGGGCCGCAACGGCAACAGGGGCTGGCTCAGCCACAACGCCGTTTTCTTGATCACGCAATTGCTTGGCTTTGAGTAGCTCGGCAACCTTTGCATTCAATACATCATGCGTTACTGGCTTAGAAAGATATGCATCTGCACCGGCGGCCATTGCTGCTTGATAGTCAGCTGGTTGCGCGCGGGCAGTAAGAATCAAAATAAGCTGATCTTTTGTGCCTGCATTTGCACGCACCCGACGTGTTACCTGATACCCATCCATGTCGGGCATCATCACATCGCAGATCATGAGGTCAAAGTTTTTTTGTGTGACGAGTTCTAACCCACTCAATCCACCCGGGGCCAGCGTAACTTCGTGTCCACCGCGCTTGAGCATGACGCGCAAAATTTGCCTTACGTCTAAATCGTCATCTGTTACTAAAATGTTTGCCATCTTGGCTCCAAAATCGTTTGGCTGTTTGTACCATCTTCTTCATTCAGTCTATTGCCAAACTGTTGCAAGTTGTCTGCCTCAGAATTTAGTAGCCTTATAAATAAAGCCGCTAGCTTCAAACTTTTGTTTCCTCAGGACAAAATTTTGATAACACCTAAATATCTAAACACAGTTTAACTTTTATTATAACCAAAAACCGACCTCAAAAGAAACAGGTAAAATCAAACTGATACAGGCAATATTTGCACTCTCTTAGTAAGATACACGCATTCTCTACGCAATTGCGTATTACAGACCCAAAATCAACAACAAACAGATTTATCTAAACAGCACCAGCTTGTTTAGCTCATATTTTTGGAGCACAAATGACAACCGCACTTGACACGCTTAAATCAAATGCACGCGAAATTCACAATATCGCCATGGCCGCCCAACTCTTGCAGTGGGATCAAGAAACATATATGCCTAACGGCGGTGCTGCCGCCCGCGCCGAACAAGTTGCCACGCTGTCTAAGATTGCTCACGAAAAGGCAACAGCCCCCGAAAGTGATGCGCTCATCAGCGCCGCTGCCAGCGAAGCGCCAGACCTTTCCACTGACGATGGCGCTCTGGTCCGCGTTGCCCGCCGCAACTATGACCGGATCAAAAAGATCCCGGTTGAACTGGCAACAGAAATGCAAAAGGCGGCCTCATTGGGGCAGCACGCCTGGATCAAAGCCCGTAAAGACAATGACTATGAAAGTTTCAAGCCGTTCTTAGCGCAAAATTTTGAATTCAAGCGCCAAGAGGCCGAAGCGCTCGGCTATGAAGATAGCATCTACGATCCGCTGCTAGATGAATTTGAAGCCGGTATGACCGCCGCCGATGTGAACACCATGTTTGGCAGCATCAAAGATGATTTGATTGACCTTGTGGCTGAAATTTCAAAGAAAGCCGCCATGAGCAGCGATGAAATTCTGCGCCGTGATTATGCTGAAGCTGGTCAGGCCCATTATTCGCACTGGGTTTGTGAAAAGATCGGCTACGACTTCAACCGTGGCCGCATCGATAAAGTTGCGCACCCGTTCTGCATCAACTTTTCTATCAACGACGTGCGCATCACCACGCGTTATATGAACAACTGGCTGCCAAGCGCCCTGTTTGGCACCATGCACGAAGCCGGGCACGGCATGTATGAACAAGGCTCGGCGCAAAGCTTAGAAGGCCTGCCCATTGCTGGTGGAGCCTCACTAGGCGTGCACGAATCGCAATCACGCCTCTGGGAAAACCTCGTTGGCCGCAACCGGTCCTTCTGGGATTTTGCATACCCTGAACTGCAACGCACCTTTCCAGACGCACTAGGCAATGTTGATGTCGATGCGTACTATCGCGCGATCAACAAAGTGACCCCATCGCTCATTCGCGTTGAAGCCGATGAAGTCACCTACAACCTACACATTCTGATTCGCTTTGAAATGGAACAATTGCTGCTCAATGGCGATATTACCGTAGATGAAGCGCCCAAGGTGTGGAACGATAAGTACGAAAAATATCTCGGCATTACGCCACCAACCGATGCCGACGGCATTATGCAAGACGTGCACTGGTCAGCTGGGCTGATTGGGTACTTCCCAACCTATTCCATTGGTAACTTGCTATCTGTGCAAATTCTAGAAAAAGCCGTTGGCGATATTGGCGATGTAAACCCAATGTTTGCCGCTGGTAACTTCAACCCGCTACTTAGCTGGCTGCAAGACAACATCTATGTCCACGGTTCCAAGTTCATGCCAAAGGACCTGATGCACAGCGTGCTAGACGGCCCAATGGACGCCCGGCCCTACATGGCATACCTCAAACAAAAATTCGGGGCACTGTACGACCTATAAACAGCACTTCGCGTTGTGTGGC
>JAHDBW010000173.1:4959-7563 GCA_020630175.1 Anaerolineales bacterium | reverse complement strand
CCGCCGCCGCCACGGCCTAAGCCCCCAAGTAGGCCACCGCCGCCAACATTCGGGGCTCCCGTTGTGGTTGCGACTGGGTCTTCAATGAGCAGTTGTTGGCCAGGGCGTAAATCACCTTGTTGCACCACAATAAAGCTCCCTTCAATGATGCCCGTTACAATGCCAACGCGGTCATGTGCACCAGTTCTAGGGTTAAGTGCCAGTACATACTCACCTTGTTCATCTAGCAACACTGCATCAAGTGAAACTGCTAAAACATTTTCGAGTTCGTTGGTGATAATGCGTGCATTGGTCGTCATACCAACCAGCAAGCGTGGATCCTCGTCACGTAATTCAATTTCAACATCGTAGCGAATAATGCCGCCATCATCTTGCCCAAAGGGAGCAATGGCGGTGACTTCGCCTGTAAACGTTTCATTGAGGATGGCATCAAACGTGAGCGTGGCAACTTGCCCCAACTGCATTTGTGAAATGTCTGTTTCATCCACCGCTAGTGTGATGAGCAGCGTATCAAGATCGGCCACCTGCACCGCAGTATTGCTTGTGCTAATGTTGCTGCCCGGCAGGTAATTGACTTCCATAATGGTTGAGTCGTAGGGCGCTTTTAGGTTGAGTTTTTCTAGCGTGGCAGCTGCGGCGCGAATGTTAGCTTCTGCTTGTGCGATTTCAATCTCATCTGCGCCGGCTAATAAATCAGCGTAGGCTGTTTGAGCGCTGACCAGCTCAGCAGCGGCAACGTCTACCGCCAATTGGGCGAGTTCAACATCCCGTGACGGTGGCTCGCTTTGCGCAATGGCATATTCGGCCTCAAGCTCTGCAACAGTGGTCTGGGCGTCTGCAATGGCGTCTTCCGCATTCGCGACATCGCTTTGCTGGGTTGATAAGTTGGCTTGCGCATCTAGCAGTGCATTTGTATTGGCGTTGGCATTCTCTGCAACGCTCGCTGCATTTTCACGGGCGGTGAAGGCGGCATCATCATAGAGTTGTTGGTTCTTTTGGCGTGCTACTTCTAGATCTAATGCCGCTTTATCAACTTTGCGCTGCACATCCAGCACGCTTTGCGTCCATTGGTCTAAGCTGCGGCCAAGGTGGACAGCATCAGTGGTGCGGCAGGCAGGTAGGGTCTCGTCTTCGGCGCGTTTTAGGCAGTTATCGTTGTGCGCAACCTGCGCGTTACCGTGTTGTTCTTGCGTGTAAGTTAGCTCTGATTCAGCAACATTGAGCGCGTCTACCAAGCTGCCAAGCTCTACAAGCGCTGCTTCTTGCTCGGCGCTAAGGATGGTGGATTCTAGACTGCGTTGTGCTTTTTCAGCGTCTAATGCGAGGCCTTCTGCTTGGAGTTGAACGGTGGCAATATTGCGCTGGGCACTCTCTACATCGGCCAGCGCGGCTTCACGCGTTTCGATGGCATCGGTGACTACGTTTTGCGCATCGGCAATAAGGTCTGCATAGTAGTCGTGATCCACATAGCCTAAATTGGCAAGCGTGTCTTGTGCGTCCGTTAAGGCGTCTTCTGCTAGCACGACCGCTTCACGGGCTCTGACAACGTCTAGTGGATCAGCATCTTCTAAAAGATCTGCTAACGCGATTTGGGCGTTTAGCAGCGCATTTTCAGCATTGATAATTGAATCGGCATAGCTTTCTGGATCAACCGTCATAAGCACCTGCCCTTTTGCCACCACGTCGCCAACCTGTACGAGCACCTCGCCAATTCGGCCAGTTGTGCCCCACGTAACGCTGTCCGTTTGCTTTGGCGTAAGTGTGCCAGAGCCTTCAACAGTTTCTGTCGCGTTGAGGGTAACAACTTCAGCATAAACTAGTGCAGTTGGGTCAACAACCGCGTCATCATCAGTTGCCGCAAAAGGATTGAGACTTAGCACGGCGTCCCAAACTTGCGCGCCGGTGCTTTGTTCTGCTTGGGCCTGGCCTTGACCTTGACCCTGTCCACCACCGCCGCCTGCGGGGCGGTTGTTTTGGATTGCGGCTTGCAGATCTGCGGCGGGAATCCCTAACGTTGCGGCCGCAGCCTCAACATCTGGCCGGCCTTCACCAAAGGCAGCGGCTAAATCGGCCTCTGAAATACCGAGCTCAGCAGCAGCGCCAGCAATCATTGCTTCGCGGCCACCACCGCCACCACCACCGCCGCCGTTGCCACCTTGGGCACCTTGTTGGGGTTGTGCATTATTGCCCTGCGCAGTTGTAGCACCAGGGCGGTTATTTTGAATTGCAGCTTCAATCTCTGCTGCGGGCAAGCCCAGCGCTTCAGATGCAGCGTCATAATCAATTGGGCGGGTATCACCGAGCGCTGCGTTTAGATCTGCTTCAGATACGCCCAGCGCTGAGGCAGCGTTTGCCAAAATGCCGCCACCCCCACGCGGTGGCGCGGTTTCAGCGGTGTCTGCAAGATCGCTCGCCTCTGATGGGTCTTCCGCTAGCGCGGTGGCTTCTGCAACTAAGCGTTGCCCTTCTTGAATTGGCGCAACAATGCGATAAACCAAGCCGCCTGCTATCGCTAATAAGCCCAGCACGCCCACAATCACTAGCCAACGCGGGACAACCCGCTGCGTTGTTTTTTTCTTTTTTGCCATTTCTCTTCTCTATTTT
>JAHDBW010000173.1:0-4859 GCA_020630175.1 Anaerolineales bacterium | reverse complement strand
CCACCGCCGCCGTTGCCGCCGCCACGGTTGCCATTACCGCCACCTTGGGGACGATTGTTTTCCCAAGCGGCTTGCACGTCTTCAACTGGAAGATCAAGTGCTTCTGCAATTGCAGCAAAGTCTGGGCGGCCTTGCCCCGCAGCTTCAGTCACTGCTTCAACAGTTACCCCTAAGTCTTCAGCGATGGCTTCAAAGAAGGCTGTTCTGTCGCCGCCGCCGCCTTCACGCGGGCCCTGACCTTGGCCTTGAAAGCCATTGTTTTGGAAGGCTGTTTGTAAGGCCTCTGTGCTGATACCTAGCGTGGTTGCGGCGGCATCCCAATCAAGTGGGAACCCTGATCCTAATGCGGCGGTGAGGTCTTCAACAGACACTTCTAGCTCAGCGGCAGCCCCATCGATCGCCGCCAAGAATGGCGGTGGGAACTCACCGTTCTGGCCGCGTTCTGGCCGATTGTTTTGCAGGGCTAGTTCGATATCTGCGGCAGGAATGCCAAGCAGTTCTGCTGCGGCTTCAAAGTTGATCTCTGGCGTATTACCAATTGCAAAGGAGAGGTCTTCTGCGGCGATGCCTAATTCGGCAGCGGCGGCATTGATCATCTCATCTCGACCACCCCGGCGGCCATCTTCTGGACGCTCTTCACGCGCTGCTGACTCTGTGGCGTTATCTTCGACAGCTGCCGTGTCTTCTAAGGCACTGGTTGGGTCAATCTCCGTCGGCGCTGGCAGGGCTTCTGCACTGCTGCAGGCACTTAGTAATACTGACGCCACCAACACAACTAGACTAAATATTCCAAGCTGATATTTCTTAAATAGGGATAACATGTTGACCTCTTCTTTGAACTATTTCATAAGCTGAAAACAGTTTAGTAGATTACTAGCGCTACGATGTAAAAAGAATCAGGAGATTTAGAGCGGCGCTTGTTAATCTGAATTCTGGATAGTAGTGCAGAGGGACATTCAAGACCAGCGCTTTACGGCGCTCCCGAGCGCGCGCTAATAGCCTGATTTGTATGTAGCCAGTTGGTTGCTAAAGCCACTGTCGCTTGTATAGCCATGCGTAACGCGCGTTAATAAAAAACAGCCCGGGCAATCAGTTGTGATTGTCCGGGCTGTTTTGCGTTTGAATTAAGCGCTGCGCGTGATTAGTCGGCAATGGGGAGCGTGTTGCAAATCAGCGACATAAGCTGCTCGGTACGGTATGGCTTTTGCAAAAATGCCACATTTTCTTCCACATCTGCGAGCTTGTCGGCGTCGAGACGGTTATAGCCAGATGACAAAATTACTTTGGCCTCTGGGCACTCACGATGTAAGCGATGCATGGTTTCTACACCACTAATCCCCGGCATTGAAACGTCTAATAATGTGAGTTCAATTTCATCCCGATGGGCGGCAAACAATTGCAGACCGGCCACACCAGATGTGGCGCTGTAAACGTGCATGTTATAAGACCGGAGGGATTCAGTAAGCGTTTCAAGAACGGTTTCCTCATCGTCGACCACTAAAATTGTCCGGCCAGACAAGTGCTGTGGATCAAGCTGGCTAAATTGCTCTAAGGCGGTAATTTTGACGGTGCTTTCAATCGGGAAGACGATGTCAAAGCGGGTGCCGATGCCAACGTTGCTATGCACTTGAATGCTGCCCTTATGGGAGCGTAAGATCCCGAGCACAGCGGCTAACCCCAGCCCGTGGCCGCTATTCTTAGTGGTAAAGAACGGGTCAAAGATGCGCGCCTTGGTTTCGGCGTTCATGCCACAGCCGGTATCTTGGAACTCTAGGCAGATATAATCGCCCGGTGCAAAGTCTGGCGTGACGGTTTGCCAATCTTGTAGGTCTTGCTTTTCAACTGTTGCCAAGCGCGTGGTGACGGTTAGGCGACCGGGGTCTTTCCCAATTGCTTCACTTGCGTTGATCATCATATTCATAATGACCTGCTGGATTTGCCCAAGCTCGGCCATGATTTTTGGCGGTGCTTGCATCAGGTCTAGCTTCAAGTCTACGTTGTCTGAAATGGTGACGCGCAGCAGTTCGGCGTTTTCTTCAATCAAGTTGTTGACGTCTAACAAGGTGCGTTCGGTAGACTGACCGCGCCCGGCGTAGGCCATCATTTGGCGCGTGAGTTCCGAGGCGCGTGTAGCGGCTTTTTCAATCTTTTGAACGTTTTTAAGCGCTTTGTGCGCAGGGTCTAAGCGCCGTTGCACAATCTGTGATTGGCCCATAATCGCCAATAGCAAATTGTTGAAGTCGTGCGCAATCCCACCGGCCATAACCCCTAAGCTTTCTAACTTTTGCGACTGCAACATTGCCAATTCTTGGCGCTTCCGCTCGGTAATATCAACTACACTGCCGCGAATTAGTTTGCGCTCTTCATCTGGTAAGACAAGGGTGCGCAGCTCTGCTAAGAAAATTTCGCCATTGGCGCGGCGTAGCTCCACTTCAAACACAGAGTTGCCGCTTTTTAGCGCAGCAAACACAATTTCAGCATGATCCAAGATCACGCCTTGGCGGTCTACCAGCATGTCCTTCGGGCTCATGGTTAATAAGTCGTCGATGGAATATCCAAGCAAGGCGCTTGCAACCGGATTGGCCTCAATAAAGCGATTCCGATCCGCATCCAAAATAATGATTGCCTCTGGCGCGTTGTGAATCAGCGTCCGGAATTGTTGTTCGCTTTGGCGCAACCGATCGGCAGCTTTGAAGTTGGTAATGGTGTTTGCCATTTGGTTAGCAACAGCCGTTAGCAGATCCATATCATCTTGCGTGTGGTGTTGCATGTCAGCGCCATTGATGACGGTAATCACCCCTACCGATGCGTTTTGGTGGATCAGTGGTGCACACATAACTGAGCCAAACTGCAACTGTTTGCGACGCTCTTGATAGCGGGCTGCTTCACGGTCGTCTTGTTCTTCTGGCAGAGAAAGTAGCGTTTGGCGCTGCCGAAATGCGTGCCCAATTAGCCCGTCCATCAACTGGGCATAGGTGTAGGTCATGTCTAAGCCTTCGGGGCCAAGGTAAATAGAGTTAGACACGGTTTCTGTCTTTTGATTTAGCAAGTGCAACATCACCCACTTATTAGACGCCTGCGCATGATAGGTGTACAAGATAGTGTTGAGCAAACTATCAAGATCGTCTTGCTCGTTCGCCGCTTGGGTTACGTTGAACATGATTTCGGCCCGTAGCCGCGCTTGCTGTTGTTGCTTGAACAAGCGGCTATTCCGAATGGCGATTGCTGCCTGCGCCGCAATTGCAGTAAAGAATTCAGCTTGATCGATGGTGAAATCAGGAGTGTCTGTATGGCCTAAGACGCCAATAATCCCCAGTACATCTCCTCGTGAAACAACGGGACAAACCATCAACGGACCGATTTTGTGGGTACTCATCCAACTGGCGATGCGTGGCGTTTGGCGTGGATCAGCGGTTGTGCCAGAAATGATCGCGATTTCTTGGTGGTCAATCACCCATTTCAGCAAGCCCACTTCCATCATGTCCCAATTAAGCGTTTCGGCTTCAGGAGAAAATTGGTAGCCAGCATAGTGGTTTGCCAGAATTTCTTTGTTATTAAGGTCGATAACGTCTAGAAACGTGCGGCGGGCATCAAAGGCCGCGTGGGTTTCTTGCACAAGGGTTGTAAACAGCGTTTCAGATTCGATGCTGGTGTTGAGCAAGCGACCCAAGCGATTGAGCAATTCGGTGCGTTCGAGGTTTGTTTCTGTGGTTTGGAGCGCAATCTGGGCTTGCTTTAGGGCATAAGTGCGGGCGGCATATGCTTGCCGTGCTGGATTGATATCCGCATTGATCCAATATAAGCAGCCCAAGCTCAGGGTGCTGAGCATGATCATAATCGACGCGTTGCTAGTGTCTGCAACGCTAGGGTCAAGCGCTGTCCAAATAAACGTGGCGTTGATTAGCAGTTGGTGTACCGCAAAAAACAGCGCCTCGCGCTTTTTGATTTGCACTAAGAATGCTAGCGAGATAAACGCAATCAGGACGCCGATTGACAGCCCAATCGCGCCAAGCATTGTGGTGTCAAAACTAACTGTGCGTGAACTGGTAATCAGAAAGCGGTTGACCAACAGGCTAGGTTTAGAAAGTAGGACAATCGCAAACAGGGTTGCGTAACCATAGGCCACGCCAAGCAGCCAAGAGTACTTGCGTGTTTTGCGCCAGGTCAATACAAAATGCAAACTTGTTACGCTTGAAAACATGAGTATTGTGGCTTCTGCCAAAATCATCCAAGTGAAATAGTCCGGCAGCAACCGATGCGGATTGTTGTAAACCTCAGGATTCAGCGTTAGCAGCCGTGACAGCAACAGTGGCGTAGTCCAACCAATAAAAACAGCCACTTTTACTGTAAAAATCTTTGCCAAGCGCGTGCTATTTTGCCAGTTAACAAGTAATGGCATTAGCAAAATGAGCAATGCAATTAGGGTCACTACGCTACTTGTTAAGGTAACAGAAGTTAAAAACGAATTGGGATTAGAAGCAAAAAATTTGATCATAAACTTGTACACCCTATGGATGTAAATTTGATACTTCTAGTGTACTAAGTATTTAGTTTAGATTCGTAAAGAAAATGTTAAGACTGGCGCGATGATAGAAAAAGCCTACAAATGGGGCTGTTCTTTCAAATTTGGCCTAAATTAGCTGATGTTGATGTTGTTGCAAACGGTAATCAGTTGTTGCTGCTGCGTAACAGCGTATTCAAAACTATTTTTCAGATTGAAGAGTAGACAGCTTATGACGCAAGCTTGTGAAGCCCATCGCTGCTAAGGGGATAAGCGCTAAATCTCCGGGGAATTTTAGACGTGAGCCAACGCCTGTACTGAGTGCGCCAGTAGTGAGCCAAAAACAGAAATATATCCA
>JAHDBW010000172.1 GCA_020630175.1 Anaerolineales bacterium | reverse complement strand
GGCGCTATGTAAAATCTGCCACCCAGCGTACAAGGTTGATCGTAATTAGCAGCGCGCCTTCGGTGCGGGAGAGCCGCCAGCCGGTGCGCAGCATTACAACGACCATGATGACTAGCCCACATAGAAGGTAGAGGCTGCCCATTGCAGCGCTATCGACGACCATTGGCGAGATCAGGGCGGCTAAGCCTAGCACGCCTAAGAGGTTGAACAGGTCTGAGCCAATCAGGTTGCCGATGGAAATACCGTGCTTCCCGCGTAGCACGCCCATTAGCGAGGTAGCCAGTTCTGGCGCGGAGGTGCCTGCGGCAACGATGGTAACGCCAATCACCCATTCGCTAAGGCCAAAGTGGCGTGCAATTTCACTGGCCGACTCCACTAGGAAGTGGCCGCTTAGCACAATTAGGACAATACCGGCAATCAACGCGGGAATGTCTAACGGTTTGAAGTCACCTTCTGGAATCTCTTCGGCAGTGTCGCCGCCATCGCGTTTGAGCAACAAGTAACCAACGTAGCTGACCAGCACCGCGATAAGAATGCCGCCTTCTACAGCGGAAAGAGCCAGGTCGCGCAGCAAAAATAGCAGCAGCACCGTGGTGCCAATGAGCACGGAGCCATCGCGCCGCACGAGCTTACGAGAGGTGGGTATGCCCGCCACAAGCGCCACGCCGCCCAGAATAAACCCTAAGTTGAAGATGTTAGAGCCCACCACGTTGCCCACTGAAATATCAGATTGTCCGCCGAGCGCAGCGGCAATGGTAACGGCAAACTCTGGCGCAGAGGTACCAATGGCAACAATGGTTAGGCCAATCACCAACTCAGACATGCCAATTTTGCGGGCAATGCGGGCGGCGGAATCAACAATCCACGTCCCGCCCAGCCACAGGCCGACGATACAAACAATCACAATAATGCTGTTTAGTAACATTTGAAATTCGCTCCTATTATTGCAAGCTAGGGACATCACGAATGATATCCGCTGGTGCCTTTTGCTTGGCGGGCGTATGCTGGGCCAAAGGCAATGTTTCGGTATAGTCGCCAAAGGTTTCGGCGACGGTTACAAGCTGAGAAAGCATCACTGCGGTGGCAAACCACCAGCCAAAGGCAAACCAGCTAATGACGAATGCCGCCACGCCCACAATTACAAATGACCCAATCAGAATGCTGTTGATTGCAGCCACAACAAGGTGCGTTGGCGCGTCGTCTTTATCGCGGTTGAACAGGGATTGCAGCAGGTTGTCATGGTTTGGCGTGCGCCGTGTGAACAAGGCAAACAGCACTAACCCTAGGTTATAGAGCGCAATAATTTCCATTTCAATGCGCAGCGCACCAGCCGGTAAGGTGAGGAAGAAAATGCCAAACACCGTTGCAAGCGACAGGTTGACCAACAGGCCAACGGTCTCAATTTTCAGCGCCGCACGCAGCGGTGATTTTGTACGCCGTTGCACCACGCTACCGACTGGGAACAGCATCACCTTCTGCCAAACGAGGCTTTGGCGGCTGGCTTCTCTCACGCGGGCTAAGTTGGCCGCCAGCGCGGAGACAAACAGAAGCCCGATGGTAAAGAAGGCTTCGATGGGTGGCGCGACATTCAAATAGATCAGGGTGAAGATTGCCAACGGCGCTAGCCAAAACCAACTACCGTGAACGGACATCTGTGTGCCGTAGGCGGTCCCAATTTTTACGGCGCGTGTTGCGGCATAACTCATTTTTGCTACTCCTTGATCTATGGATCAAATTGATACTGCTAACAACTAAAATCCAAGCTTCATCACTGCGCCACTCAGTGCAGGCTCACGGCCGATAAGCGTGACTTCGTCGCCTTCTTTGAGACGGGTATAGCCATTTGGCAAGATCACATCGCCATTGCGCGTAACATCTAAGAACAATACGCCGCTGGGCAGGCGCACATCCCGCACGAGTTGCCCGCTAATGTCTGGGTTGCTCACGGTGACTTGCACCAGTTCCCGCCCAGAGTCTTGGTGCAACAGAATGGCAGCTGACTGCGGCGCGCGGACGGTTTGTTCAAGCAAGTAGACCATTGCCGAGGTTGGGTCCACAACCAGTGCGCCAAATTCACTCAGGCGGTCAGACTGGCTCAAGTCATTCGGGCGGACGACTTGGCGCGTGACGCCGCGTTTATAGGCAAGTTCTAGGGCCTTGAGGTTTTCGGTATCGTCTTCCAGCAGCGTTACGACGGCGTCTGTTGTGTTGGTGATGAGGGTTGCCATCGTTTCGGCGTTGATCGTGGACACGTAGTGCACGGCTAAGTCGGTTTCCTGATAGCGGGCGACATGGTCACGGTCTGTGTCTGCCATGACAACTTGCCAGCCAGACTTTTGTAAAGAGCGGGCGAGTTCAAGCGACTGGTCTTCAATGCCCAGAATTAGCACATCGCGCATGGCATCGGCGCTATGCGCTTCTGGTAGATTGGCTTCCCCAACGCGCTTGAGGGCTTCTTTCAAGAACATCGGCCCAAAGATTTCATTTAGCACAACCACGGAGATCACCATTGTTGAGAACGCATCGCCCAAGGCGGGGAATTCCACCGCAACTTCCCGCGCTAAACCAAGCGCAATACCAGCCTGCGTGATGAGCGCTAACCCGGCAAACTTGGTGAATTTCGCTGGCTCACCGGCGAGCTTGCTGCCTGCAAACGCACCTAGGTTGATGCCAATAAAGCGGATGAAGAAGAGCGCTAATGCCACCGGCAACGTTGCCAGCAAGATATCTAGCTTGAGGCCCACGCCAGTGAGTGTAAAGAAGGCCACATAGACGGGTGAACTGATATCGTGCAGAATTTCTTCAAACGGCCGACGTGAGGAAGTGAAGTTGGTAATGTAAAAGCCACCAATCAGAGCAACCAATAGCGGCTCGGCGTGCACTTGAATGAGCATGCCCTTGGTATAGTCGGTCAGCAGGTGCGACCCAGCAAAAATCAAGTAGCCTAGCCCCAAGATTAGACCGGCTTTTATTAGGTTGTGGACTGGCGCGCTCAGCACGAATTGCAAAATGTAACCCGTGATAATCCCAGCTACAATCGCTAGGCCAAGGTCTACCACGAGTAGTAATAAGAACGTGGGGCTAAAGCCGACGCCGGTCATAATTGCGGAAGAGACTGCCACCGCCACCGCGAATAAAACGATGATGACCACATCCATTGAGACGGTAACGCCAAGTAAGGTGCGCGTGAAATTCCCTTTGGCCTTCACTTCTTTGATCACCGCAATGGTAGACGGCGGTGAAAGCGCCAACAGAATGGTGCCCCCTAAAAGTGCAACTGCTAAACGTTGCGTCACCGGCATTTCAGCAGTAAATGGAATGAGATTAGTTAGTAAGAAAAGTGCAACGCTGCCTAAAGGCAACGCAATAAGCAACACCATCCCCAAAATGCGGCTGATGCTGCCCACGCGAGAGCGGATCTCTTTTATATACAGCTCGCTACCCGCAACAAATGCAATCACGCCGAGTGAAATCTCATCGATCCAACGCAGGTCGGCGGCGGCAGTTTTGGGCAGTAGCCCTAAAATAAAGGGGCCGGCAACAGCCCCTGCCAATAAATACCCCGTAATATAAGGCAACCCGATTGCGGAAAACCACTGACCGATTTTTTTCGCTGCCAGTGCAACGATGAGAAAGCTAGACGTGAGCAAAATTAGTTCTGTCATACAAAAAAGACTCCTAGTAATGAGGTAGGCGCTGCGCACGACGCGTGGGCAGTCCTATTACAATTAAAAGTCTATTGGATCTGGGGACTGCTCATAAGCGCAATGCGGCGCTATTTTGCGCAACGTAAGTGGCGCTATTTGGAATACGCCATATGGCGTGCTGGCGTGCGTATCTAGCGTGTAGACGCGCAGCACAACCTCTTGTACCCTCATAGGTGTAAAGGAGCATCTCTCTCGATCAAGCCTATGAATAAAAAGATTTCTGTCGTTCTTATTGATGACCATGACCTTGTGCGGGAAGGCACGCGCCAATATTTGGAGCGGTCTGACCGGATTGTGGTGGTGGGACAGGCCAACAGTGGCGTCTCTGCGCAAGCGGTTTTGCTAGCCCACACGCCAGATGTGGCCGTGGTAGACATCAAAATGCCGGACCAGACCGGGATTGAACTCTCGGCATGGATGCGAGAACACTGCCCAGACACGCGCATCATTATGCTGTCTGCTTATGATGATGACCCGTACATTGTGGCGGCCCTAGCGGCTGGCGCGAGCGGCTACTTGCTCAAAAACACCTCCCCCGTGCAGCTAATTCGCGCGGTGGAAACGGTGGCCGAAGGTGGCTCTGCGCTAGATCCAGCCCTGACGGCCAAGGTTATGGGCTTGGTTGCCGGTGGCACCAAGAGTGACACGAATGCGGCGGCTGACCTGCCAGAGGCGCTTTCTGCGCGTGAGTTAGAAGTGCTGACCCTGACCTCAAAAGGCATGACGAATAAAGAAATTGGCGTTCAACTCAGCATTAGCAATCGCACGGTGCAAGGCCACTTACGCAAAATTTTTAGCAAATTAGATGTGAACTCACGTACGGAAGCCGTTACAAAAGCCATCGCCCTGAACTTAATGGATGTGGGAAATGCCCAAGTGGAGTAATCGCGCCGCCACGTTTGAATTGTTGTTAATTGCAATTGTTGCGATTACGGTTGCCATTCTAGAGCTGTATATTGATACGTTTGAGCGCCTTGTGGTGTGGATGGCAGAAAATGAAGCGCTGCTGATCACCGAGATTCTGACCTTTGCAATTGTGCTGGCCGTTGGGCTTGCCATTTATGCGTGGCGACGCTGGCGCGAATCGATTGCGTTAGAGGATGAAAAAGGCCGCCTAGAACGCAGAGTGGGCCGCGAGCAAGACGCCACCCGCGCCATGCGCACCTATGCCGATGCAGTAACCCGGGGGCAAGAAGCTGAACGGCACCGTGTGGCACGTGAGCTCCACGATGACACTATCCAGCGCCTGATTGTGCTCAACCAGCACGTAGAGCTAGCCGCCTTTGACTACGCCGATGGGCCCGTTGCGGGTGAACTCCAAACCATTGAAACCTTGCTTAATGGCATCATCGGTAACGTCCGCCGGGTGATTCGGGAATTGCGCCCGACCTATTTGGATGAACTTGGGCTGGTGCCAGCCTTGCGTACCCTTGTCAAAGACACCCGTGAACAAGGCGATGAGCTAATTGAATTTGATGTAATGGGTACGGAAGTGCGCTTGACCGAAACAGTTGAAATCGCACTGTATCGTATTACACAAACGGCACTGGCAAACATTCGGCAGCATGCCGAAGCATCGCAAGCTGGCGTTGTGATTGCGTTCTCGCCGAATTATATTCGTCTCAGTATAGAAGATGATGGCAAAGGCTTTGACATCCCCGATCAACAGGCCTTAGCGCGCGGCGATCACTTTGGATTGCTCGGCATGCAAGAACGCGCTGAGCTAATTGGCGCTGAGTTCAAGATTGAATCCGCTGTGGGGGATGGAACGAGGATCTTTTTGAAACTGCCACGGTAAGGTGGGGATTCACCAAAATGCTTGAAACTTAAACGCGGATACGGAAGAACGCGGATGTTTTCTTATCATTATCCGCGTTCCCCCATATCCGCGTTTTGCTTTATCGCCTTCTAAGCAAACAGTGGCGCAAACAAGTTCAGGCTAAACAGCAGAATCCCCACGCCAATTAGACTGATCATCAGCAGCACCTGATAAATCTTCCCGCCAACAGAGGCATCGGACCATGACCATAGCAGCAGCACAATGCTAATCAGCGCCATGACCAAGATCAGCGGCGCTAGCATAAACAACGGCTGCGCATTGGCTGGCAGTGCGCCGTAAATCATCAGCGGTAAATTGGTGGCTGCTTCAGCAATTGTCACAGACAGCAGGCCAATTAGGGCCAGCACCAGCACCGCAGTTAGGAGCACCAATACGCGACCACTAATCCGTACGGCGCGTTTTTCAACGGTTTTTTGGCGGCCGCGCAGCCAACGAACACCCCAAACGATTGGCCACAGCAACAGGCCAGACAACAAGATCAGCCCCAACATAATGAAGCCCAGCACTTGGGCAACCGTGGTGGTCTCTAACGCGTTGATCTCACTGACAAGATCTACTGGCACCGCGTCCGGATCAACAACCTGTGCCGCTTCAATATCCGCATAGCAGCTGGTATCTGGCGCTTGCATGGGGGCGTTTAGGAAGCTTTGCGTAATTTGCGCTGAGCAGGCATCGCTGGCCCAAACATTGCCATGGCTGCCCCAAGGATTCACAATGTTATGAGCGTTGGTGAGCGTTTTCGCTGCTTCAGCAGCAAAGGCTGGCGGCGTAATAGGATCAAAACGCCCTGAGATCAGCATAGTGGGAATCTCACTTTCAACTGGCGCAATTGCACTGCGCGGTAAGGCATCCACCTGCCAATCTGCACAGGCAGATTGGAAACTCTCCATTGACTCGACTGCGCCTTCCGCCAAAAACGGCCGAACGCTTTCGACGCCAAGTTCAGCCGCGTCGAAGTCGGTGTACTCGGCACAAATCACCGAGTAGTACATGCCGATGCTCATTGATTCATCAAAGGCAAATTGTGAGGCGAGCGATTCAAGCGCTTCGAAGTTATCGACCTCGGCATCTGCCACCACTCTTGGTAAGACGGCATAAAAATCGCCCACGTACAACAATTGGAAGATCAGCTCACGCAAGCCATCGCCGCTTAGCGTGCGATCAAACGTCTCGCCTGTGTCTGGGTTGGTTAGTTCGATGGTTGTGGGCGTGTCATTGAGCGTTGTGTAGAGATCTAGCAAGCGCGGCTCTAGATCCGTGTAGAGCGTGCTGCAGCTGGCATCGGTGGTACACGCGGCGAAGTATTCATCATAGGCGCGGTTTTCAGAGCGAATCACTTGGGTGACAAAATTGAACTGCGTGGGAACAACCGAGTCTAGGATGACAGATCGCAAAGCGGGTTGGTCTAGCCGCAGCAGGTGCTGACCCAACAGCGTGCCGTAAGAAACGCCGTAAAAATTGTAGTCTGCATAGCCCAACGCCTGCCGAATCAGATCAATATCTTGGGCATTTTCTAGGCTGTTAAAGGCCGATAAGTTGATCCCTTCCGCATTGACTAGTCGCTCCCGGCACTCCGCTAAGGCCGTGTTGCTGATGCGTTCGAGTTCATCCGTATCGGTGACGGTAAACAACTGCTCGCGGATTTCATCAAATTCGGTGCAGTGTAAGCGTGGCTCCGCATAGCGGGTGCCGCGCTGATTGAAAAATACTAAGTCGCGGTCGGTTGCAATGGGAGAGCCAGACGCGATCACCGCGAAAAGCCCGAAGACATCCCCGCCTGGGCCGCCTTGCGCAATAAATACGGGGTCTGGCAGTGGCGTGTCGCTTGTTGCTTTGCGGATGGCAACCGGTAACCGCAACGTTGGCCCAGTTGGCACAGCATGCAGCTCTGGCACGGTCACATAGCCGCAACTGAACCCCAGCGTTTCAGGGGGACGCAGCGGAATTTCTGTTTCAAAGAAGCACTCGGTGGCTTCAAAGCTGGGTGTGAATTGCTGCGTTTCTGCGGCTTGGGCGTTG
>JAHDBW010000171.1 GCA_020630175.1 Anaerolineales bacterium | reverse complement strand
GTTGCGGTTGGTGTTGGGGTGGCACAGCCAGTTGGTGCTGCGTTTGAAACCCCAGGTGAGAAACAGGCAACGCTCCAGTCGGCGCTATTGTCATTGGTGTCGGTGCCATCAGTTGTGCGGATGAGACTTTCATCTAAGACTGTTGTGTCAACCGCAGCAGCGGCTGTTTCTAGGTATGGAACGTCTAGACTGCCGCCATAGGCCAATGCTTCAACGAGCATGGTCTTTTTGCGCAATAGAATGCCGTCTGGCGTGCCATTTTGAATAGCTGCGGTGCTCGGCGTGATGGTCTGATCACAATTTGCGACGTTAGCCGTATTTGTACAGATTACGTAGTAATCACTTGGGGCTAGGCTGCCCGAGAGTGTAATGGTTGTATAGACCGTTGCCGCTGCGCCATCTACTAGCTCAACAGTGTATTCTGATAGGTCAACTGCGGCGGCACCGCTATTGAAAAGTTCGATAAATTCAGCATCGTCACCGGTTGGGTGGTGATAGTCAACTTCGTTTAGGAAGACGGTGTTTGCAGATTTGTAGAGTGAACCACCGCTAGACAGGTTGTATTCAATACGTTCGTTTTGCGCTTGATTAGTCGTGTCTACAAAGAGGGAATCGCGCGGTTTTAGCATGTCAGCCGTGCCGACACTGTCTACAGAGAAGAATGCAACCCGAATTGTACTTGCAGACGTAAGGCCTAAAACGCTAAATGGAATGCTTATTTCTGTTTGGCCGTCAGCATTTGCAAATGGGCCATTGTCTTGATTATCAAAATAATGAACGCCATCAGGGTAGTAAGCGCCAGACACGTAAGACTCTGGTAATAGGAAATAGATTAGGGTGCTGTTTCCACAACCGTCGCCCCGCGTATCATCACAAGAAAAAACAATCGGTACAGCTTCTGTTCCTGAACTGGTGACGCCGCTACAAACCGAATAGTCATAAGCATCATTGAGGTCTGTATCAATCATCGTACAGCCATAGCTACCTGTGGCTGCCACTGTTTCATCAAAGCTGTGTAACAGATATAAGCTATTTGTATTATTGGTTGCGACACAGCCGCGTGTGATGTCTAAATCACCAGCAACATCATCAGCGCCGCCTTCATCAATAACACAATACTCGTTGCCGTTCCCATCACCCCACTCTGCAAAGTCATCAAACTCTGTCGCACTGACAACGGGGAACAACGTGCCGCCAATGGCAATGTCATAATTGTTGGTGCGATTATCTGCAACGCTAGCGGCAGATAGGTTGTATGCATATTGCGCGTCAGCTTCAGCCCCTATGGTAGAACTACCCATTGGCATACCAGTGGTTGGTTCTGAAACTTGTTCATTTGAAACGTACTGTAGCCGGGTACAACCGGTTGTACAGTTATAAGCTTGCACTGTTCTGAACGGAGGCGATGCTGTTTCATTTTTGAAACCATACGCTTCTGCTGTAAATGTAGTGCCTACACCATCTTCACGGGCGTGTAACATGCCCATGTTGTGCCCAATTTCATGTGTATAACTCCAATTTGGATTCACACATTGTTGATTTACTACGCTGTATCCCAGTAGTGTTGTCATGCTGGCCGTGCTGGATGGGGTCCATGCAACACCGCAAGTGCCGGGTAGAGCGGTGTCCACCATTAAGACGACAAGATCTGCGCCGTGTGTATCTGCAAGGGTATCTAAGTTCTTGATCGAGTAAGAGGCATCGTTGTAAATACCAGGTGCATACTCTCCGTAACAAGGATATGTAGAAACTGAAGCCAGGAATTGTGATGAAATGGCACACAGATACCCACTGTAATTGGTGCCCCATACCAACTCTGGGTTAGCGCTTGGGAGTAATGGTTCTGCGTGTACTAAACGCTGACGATGATTCACTGACTGTGCCGAATTGCCAACAACAGACCCATTGAAATAAGCTTGATTACTTACTTCAACTGCCTCATTTGCCATGTCATAGCCGTCTTTACCAGGATTAGCTGCTGCATAGGCCGCTGCGGCTTGATCGGTCCAAACAATCATTACATCGATAACAGGGCTGCCTGCATCTAGTAGTGGTGCTTGGTCAAAGTCCTGTTTGTTTGTTCTGTCTGCATTCTGGCGGTTGTGTTGTTCTACGATTTCAGGACTAACGACTAATGCATCGTTATTTAGGGCTTCCCCGCGCGAGAAGAATGTTTGACTGATAGTGTCTACGGCATGAATGCCACCTGTAACTTGGCGAACTTTAAAGAACGCATTGTATAAGGTGAGCGTACCGCTTAGTGCACCATTGTTATATTCAAGAGTGACACTGCTATGCGGCGTATTGCGGGCAATACCCTTCCAGACAAAATGATCTTCTGAACCAGAAATTGAGATTCTATCTACAAGATATTCAGCTCCATTTGGCATATTAAGCGTGATTTGCTGAGCAGTGCCGCCATTTAATACGCCATTATTAATGGTCACGTATTGTGTGTCTGCAATGTATGGCGTTGTTGCCCCAATAGAGTCACTAGATGGCAAAAATTGCGGGGTGCCAAACAGCGGGACATCATCTTCATTCTGTGCCGAGACGCTAGTTGGAAGAATAAAAATGAATAAAAAAAGTAAGAGAAATGAGAAATATTTTGAAGTCATGTAGCCTATAGCCTAATCTGCTTTGAAGTAGCCCATTATACACAGACAATGTATTTTTTTCTAAACTTTTCTGCATTTATTGTTACCTTTTATTTTCTAACCTGTCTGTTTTACTGAACTTAGTGAATAATTATGGACACTTGTGTTGACACTAAAAAGTAAATAACATGACCATTTTCAACAAGCAGAGTTTGTTTTAGCGTTGACTTTTTCTTTTTAAAGCTAAAGACTCGGGGTGAAGGGGTAAAAGAGCTTTTTTAGGGCGAACTGGCGAGTAATTCACTCAAAAAAGGAAGTTTTGAAATCGTAGGTTTAAGGTCTTAAAACTGCAATTATGATCGGGCGAAGATTGGAAGAAAACGATTGACGTGTACGTTCTGTAGCGGATGCATAGACTTTTAGGTAGCGTTCACGCGTTGCTGCCTATAGTCACATTGAGGATAGTTAACAGGTTGACTGTCTCCAGCGTTTCAGAAACGCATAGCGGCTAGCTGACAGAGCACAGGAGTGTAAGTTAAGTTGAATTGTGCTACCAAAAATTGCGGGGCTAGTGATTAAGGCTGCGTTTGTTGACGGTGCCGTAGTTGTATTGGGTTCAGCAGTTGGTAATGTCAAGTCGTTGATGTCAATAGAGATGGCATCATTTTCTTCTGCTTCTCCGGCAGAAAATATAGACTGGCTTATCACATCAATTGCTTGAACATTATTAGACACAGGTCTAAATTTTAGAAAAAGATGCCCAAGCGTCGCAGATCCAAATAATTGACCGTTAGTATATTCAAGCGTTATGTTGCTGCCGGGAACCGCAACCGCGGTGCCTTTCCAAATATGGCCTGCGCCAGAAACTTTTGTGAGTAAGTAAGCAGGTTGTGTTGGCACATTGAGTAGCAATTCGGCGGCTGCTCCATTTGCAAAAGCTGACGGGTTCACAATAACGTAGAACGTTTGGCTAATTGCAGGATTACTTGCTGGAAAAGGGTCTGAAGCTGGCGTGGGCGCTTCTGTAAAAAGAGGCTGCACTGTTTGGGCTTGTACGTTATTCGTCATTAGTAAGCCAATTGTTAGCACCCCTAAAAGAGAGGCTAAGCATAGCAAGATGCGCGATAGATAGAAAGAGCGGGATAGGTAAAAAGACATAGGGTTTTGCAGTTTACCAGAGTTGCTATATTTTTATGCGCCGCTATTGATACTTTAGTCTGCTAGCGCGTTGCCCGATACACCTTATACATCGGGTTGCCAACATGGTCTAGCTTGGTTTCTAGCGTTCCGTCGGGGTATTCAGCTTGTAAATCTGCCAAGAGTTGGAACTGCGCCGGCACTGCGATCGCCATAAAATCGCCTTCTTCAATTAAGGACAGTTGGTCTGGTGTGTTCAGGTCTTGCGGATCTGGACCGCGTAAAAATAGAAATGTGCCATAGCCCGCATAGATGTTGGGTGCCCCAAGCACAAATACCTGTGCATCAGCGGCGGCGGTTTTCACTTCACGGGCCATTGCATCGCCCTGCCAACTGCGCAGCGGCTGGGTTGGTAACTCTTTGTAATAGACCGTTGTGTTGAGCACGCCAATCATGAAAGCCAGCCCAATTAGGCTGCCAAGCCGCACCGGGCGTGAATACCCGTTAAAGAAGCTGCCAACGTGCTGCACCACATAGCCCCCAAGTAAATAGGCAACGGGGAATACAATCAATAAGCGCGGCGAATTGGGCGCGTCGTTGGTGAGCATGCCACCCAAGGCTATGCCTAGCGCAAACCATAGCAACAGCACTTGTTCTGGCAAGCGTTTTATTTTGGCAAGCGCCAAGCCTAACCCCAACCAAAAGAGCGCGGCGGTGAGCAGATCGATACCAGGAATTTCATGCGCATAAAATGCAGAGCGATCGCCGTGTTGGATGAAATACCCTAAGTTGCGCTGGAGCTGTACGCTAATCAACGGGAAGAGATCAGCGGGGAGTGAAGCCGTTGGATCGTTTAGCGCCTGCTGTACATTGACATCAGAAAAAATTGCCACCCGATCGGTGCGGCTTGAGAAGGTGTTGGGCTCAAGAATATAGAAGGTGGCGAGCGGTGCTAAGGCAATAATTGCGCCAACTATCATCGCCAAGATCTGCTCTAGTGACGCTAGCTTACGGAACAGCAGCAACAGCACAACAACGCCAAAAATTACTGGGATGAGGCGCGATCCAAAATATAGGTATTGGGCTAAGCCAATCGCAATGCCCGTATAGGCATACGCCATGATTTTGTTGGGCTTTGCCCGTAATATGCAGTAAAAGCAGACCAAAATCGCCAATACGCTGTAGATGTTGTTTAGGCCAATGCGGCTCCAGTGGATATGTAAGTGCGAGACTGCTAAGAGCCAGGCCGCCATCCAACCGGCGATGGGACCAAAGCTGCGCTTGCCAATGTAGTAGATAAACGGAATACAGAGAATGCCAATGATGACCGAAGGGTAACGAATGGCAAACCCCGTGCGCCCAAAGATACCGACAAAAGGGGCTTGTAAGTAATGAAACAGGGCTGGATGATGCAACCACCCAACTGCGGTCATTGGAGGGGCATTGCCTGATAAAACGTTGAGCGCAAACACGCCCATTTCGCCTTCATCACCGTGTAGCGTGGGCACGGTTTCAAGGTTAGTAAGCCGCAAGGCCCAGCCAACCCAAATGACTGGCGTTAGCTGCAAGATGCGAATTAACGCAGACGGTTTACGCTTTTTTGCGAGCGTCTCTTCTAAAGAAGGACGGCCATCAGCCTGCCAAACGGCGGCCATAAACAGCACAATTGACGCAATCCACACCCATGGAATAACCGTATTTTCAATATTCCAGAGTTTTAGGGCAATTGTTAGCAACAAAAAGAAGCCCGCTAGCCCATATAAGACCAATGCATTTTGCTGCACGCTGGGCACGCTGAAGCCATCACGGGTACTGTTAAATAGCAGGATACTTAGCAAAACCCCTACGCCAAGCAGTAAGAGATTGTTGTTTGCAATTCCAATTGGAACCAGCAAAAGGCACAGGCCTAACAACACTGTACGTTGGATTGTGGATGCGTTTTTCATTTCAGCGGACGAGTCTTCCGGCGATGTCAGCTTGGGAGTGTTACAAGCAGACCATAAATTTAGCATTGGTTACGGAAGACAGCCCTGAAATATTATCACTGTCCGGCCAGATGTATAGGATTGTTAGCAGAATCAAAAAAACGCCCATCAATTGATAGGCGTTTGCTTTAGATAGAGGAACTGCTTTTATTAGGAGCGCATATAGACAATGCGCCAGCGTGGCACGCCGCCATCATCAATATCGATGTGCGACTGTTTCTGTAATCCGGCCGCTTCAAAATGGGCTAATTCGCTTGGCGTCAGCGGCCACGGCACCATGGGGCGCTCTACGCCGTCTGGTGCGCCACGGCAAATGACCAGAAGTTGCCCCGTGGCCGCGAGATAGTTGGCCAAGATTGGCATTGCGGCACAGCGCAGGTCGATGTTGATGGCTTGGAGCGTGTAAATTTCAACGATGAGATCAAACTTACCGACCCAGTCTGGATTCTGAGTAAATAGATCGTAGGCCTGATAGGCAACGGTAGATTCGGGAAAGCGCTGCTTAGCCCAATTGATGGCGCTGGGGCTAAGGTCAAATGCGCTGACGGTTGCACCAAGACTTGCCAGATATTCAGCATCATCTCCTAAACCGCAGCCTACAACGAGTACGTTCTGCTTGGCCAATGCTGGCTTTGCCTGCGTGACCCATTGGACTAAATGCGGGTTTGGTTCTAGATCTGCCCAGGGCACAACGGTTGCGTCACCTGCGGCGCGGGCGTAGAGAGCTTCAAACCAAGCGAGTGGATCAGACTGATTTAGCGCGTTTTGCTGCATTTTAAGCACGGCGATACGGGCTGCGCGTGATCCGCCAACGTCTGTCATAAAAGTTACCCTGACTCTTTGCTAAGAGCGGAAAACAACCGGCCCAACCATCTCTGGGTATTTCCCACCAAGATTTTCATAGAAATCACGGAAGATCAAAATGTCTTTATCGGGGTCGCCTGATGGAATGACAACTTTACCAACGCCCGTTTGGCGGCGCTTGAAGTCGATAAATCCGAGCGCGATTGGCACGTCTGCCGCGATTGCAATTCGGTAGAAGCCGCTCTTCCAGTGTGGCGCGCGGTGGCGGGTGCCTTCAGCAGGCACGGCCAGAATAAATTTCTCACGGGCGTCGAAGATTTCTACGACTTCATCGACTAAGCCTTGTGGCGAGCTGCGGTTTACCGGTACGCCACCAAACCATTTCAACACCCAGCCAAAGGGCGCGCTAAAGAGTTCTTTTTTTCCTAGCCAGCTAATCTCTTCTTTAAAGCTATACGCGACACTAAGCATAATGGGGAGATCTACCCAAGACGTGTGCGGTGCTGCAATAAATACAAATTTATCGTGCGGGGGGCGTTCCCCAACAACTTCCCAGCCGCCTAATTTTAGAATTAGTTGGCCCAGCAAGGGACGGATTATCATGTTGTGATCCTAGACTACTTTAATATGTGTTTTGCCGGAATTATCTAAAGATAAACTGCCATTAGGCTGCAAAACTTTTTGCAAAATTAGTAAATAAAATACAAGTATTTCAGAATACTTTTTGCGTTTGAACTGATAATATGCATGACTGCAAACTATTTTCCAATTATGCACATGCTTTAAGACATAATGCAATGACCAGCGGTCACTTGTTGTAATTACGCATAGCAACGCCTAGATTTGGAGGCAAAAAAATGACTAATCAAGACCCGACAGCTTTCTTTTGGGACATCGCAACACCCCTGCTATTTCAAGATGGGATTGAGAAATCTACAATGTTTGGCAACCCTTGCATTCGTATCAATACGCAATTTTCTTGTATGGCAGACCACCGCACGGGCGGCATGATTATCAAATTACCGGCCAAACGCGTGCAAGCCATTATTGCTGCCGGCCACGGTAACCCTGTTGCACCAAGCGGACGCACGTTCAAAGAATGGGTTGAAATTACCACGCGTGATAGTGCCCAATGGGAAGCATTGATTCAAGACTCTTTACGGTTTGTAGATAAATAA
>JAHDBW010000170.1 GCA_020630175.1 Anaerolineales bacterium | reverse complement strand
TCCTGTGCCGCCCGGGATAATGATTTTCATGCTGTTCACTCTTTTACTAAGTTGCGATTGTTGTTTACAGCATACCTGATTATGCAGGGGTGCTCACGAATGCTAACCCAGTCGTGGTTGTCATTCGTGAGTCGTAATTTGGAGGTAACTATTGAATGAGATCGTAGCGACGTGCAATCGCCATCAAATCTGCGCGTTCGGCGTCTGTTAGCTGCGGGTATGGTGCCCGGATGTGACCGCCGTACATGCCGCGCGTTTCTAGCATGGCCTTGACGCCTGCCACGCCATATTTGGCAGTGACCGCTTTGTTTGGCTCGATGAGGGCGTGTTGTAACGTCATCGCGGTGGCAAGGTCGCCGCTATCAAAGGCGCGCTTGACTGCCTGTATCCGTTCTGGCGCGAAGTTGGCAAAGGCTGAAATCGTGCCTTTGACACCAATAGAAAGACATGGCAAAAAGCCACTAGCAGAGCCCGTAAGTAGCGTAAAGTTTGGCGCGTTGCCCGCTACAATTTGCGCCATTTTGACCACATCCGTGGTGCTTTCTTTCATCCCAATGATGTTGGCGTGCTGTGCGGCGTCTAGCACTGCTTCCGTTGACATAAACAAGCCGGTGTATGCCGGCACGTTGTAAATCATGATTGGCATCGGCGAGGCATCAGCAACGGATTTGAAATAGCCGGCCAGCATGCTGTCTGTGGCGCGATTTTTGAAGTAAAACGGCGTCACAACTAGCGTGGTGTCAGCCCCAGCGGCGGCGGCGCGCTTTGTGAGGTCGATGGTTTGGGCCAGCGATTCGCAGCCAGTCCCGGCAATCAGCAGGCGGTCTGATTTCATTGCAGAGCGGCAGGTTTCTAAAACGGCAATTTTCTCATCAGCAGTGAGCAGCGGAAATTCGCCATTTGACCCCAACGCCACATACCCATCGAGTTCCATGGTCTCCCAAATTGCAATATTATGGGCGAGTTTGTCTAGCGCCAGTGATCCATCGGCATTAAAGGGGGTTGGAATTGGGGCAAAAACCCCTTCAAGTTTTGTGTGCATAAGGCTGTCTCTTTTGTGTGAAATTTCTGTAAGGATACCCCAAAAGAGACGGAAATGGGATGGTATTTACTGCGCGATGGACGCCCGTTGTGGTGCTGTTTCCTTGCCTATTGCCAATAGCGTTACGAGCCCAAACCCTACGGCTAAGGTTGCTAGCGCGGCCAGCGTGATGCTGTCAGGGGCAATGATGGATTGCGCGCGCATTGCTTGCCACGTGAGCACGCCAGTCAGGCCGATATAGGCAAGGCCACCTGCAATAACAACGGTTATGCGTTGGCCTTCGCTGTTTCGCTCTTGCCAGCGTTTGCGCGTCAGGACCCACCCTAGCAGCGGAATGAGTTGAATGCCATGCAGGCCAATAAAATGGGCCGGCCGATAATCACCCGAGACGGTGCTCCAATTGACAAATGGTAGCCCAGTGGCGGCATCGTCTGCAACGCCAACGCTGTGCGCTCCGGAATACCCATCCCAAGTACCGGCTTCCATGGCTGCCATTTGGTCTGCATTTGGTGTTGTCATCAGGGGGCCAATCATCATCCCAGCAAAGGCTGCCAACACCCCTAACCGTAAGCTCCAGGCAAATACGCGATCGGTCATCTTTTGCCGAATGAGGTAGAGCGCCAAGACAAGGTTTGCAATCGAAACAAAGACAATAAATAACCCCATGAGGCCAAACACTGTCATATCAAACGGGGTTGTGTTGTTGAAATGGCTGCGCACGCCCCGATAGGCTTGCATTGAAATCAAGACGGTTTCTACCGTTAGGGCGATGCCGGTGATGCTTGCTGCCCAATTGATCCAAAGGTTGCGTTTGACCACGTAGCTTAGCAACCACGCAAATGTGATGCAGTAAATGGCACCAGACAAAGCAAATTTGAGCGGCTTGATCCAGATTTGCGCACCGGTCAAAACGCGTGGGTCAATGAGCACGCCGACCACCGTAACGGGAATCATAATCAGGTGGAACAGAATTGCCCAAGTCAGCCAGCGGTTTTGTGAAAAGAGTGTGGATGAAAGCATTGTGTTAGTCCTTTTTGCGGGTGTGTGTATGACTTTGTACGTGGTAGCCAACAAAACGTTGCACTGGGTTGGGATTGATCACGTAAGTGTCAGTACTGTCGCTATTTATTTTGTCCGCGGCTAAAGCCCATGCGCATCACGAAGTACAGTAAAAACCCGAACGGTCCAAATAGTAGCGTGAAGACCAACGCAATGGAGGTGAGGTACCACGGCACGCCGCGTTTGATACTGTCGAACAACGCCCAGCGGCCAACGAATAGGTCAAATGCTAAAAAGTGCAGCCAACCGATGGTTACGCCTTGGGGCGTGCTTAATAAGGCACCTAAGTCTGTCAGTGATGGATTGGATAAAGACGCCAGTAAACCGCTGAATTCAGGCAGAACGAGGACGGTGTAGGCCAGCGCCAGCGGCACAAACACCCATAGCGAGCGCATAATTTTGCGCGTTATGCGCCAGCGCGGCAGGAAAATCATCAGCGCCCAAAACGGCATAATGTATAAGTTAGCAAAATTGAAAATCATTTCCATCACGGTAGTCCTCAGTATTGTGGTTGTGTTGTGCTTAACCGAACACTGTTCAGTTGAACGTAAAAAAAAGCTGTGTTTGCTTCGTTAGTTTTCTAAACAGTGTTTATAAAATATCACGCGTTTAGATGTGGGTCAAGGTTGCTCTGCTGGCCGTGCTTGATAAATATGCACGCTTTCTCACCTGTATTTAATGCCCATCGGCTATAGTCACGACCAATGAATATGATGAAGTCTCTTCTCCGGTCGCGGTTGCTGTGGCTAGCCGTTGGTGCAGTGGTGCTGCTGGTTGTTGGCTACGCGGCATTTGTTTATGTGCGTTTCCAGCGCTTTCGGCCACGGATTACGCGGATTGGCGAATTTATGACAAGTCCGGAAACATATCCAGATATTGTGATTCACGGTGGCAAGCGCTGTGGGGATGCGCCATTTATCATTCCTACGACGGGCTACCTTGGCGTTGGTTGGAATGATGGAGCTTGGCCGCTGTATCAGCATACCGGGTTAGATATTTTCAGCCCAGATGGTGCCGACAATGTGACGCCAATTTATGCGGTCTATGATGGTTACCTCACCCGTGAAGAGCACTGGCGCAGCGCCGTCGTCATTCGACATCCGGACTTTGAACTGTTGCCCGAGGTAACAGCCGGACAAGAATTCTGGACGTATTACACGCATATGGCCTCGGTAGACGGCTCAGAATCATTTATTGATGCGGCCTTCCCACGTGGAACGCGCGAAGTGTTTGTAGAGCAAGGCACGTTGCTGGGGTATCAGGGGTCTTGGTCTGGCAGTTTAGACCGTTTAGATATGTCCAGACACTTGCATTTATCATTACCGCTCACGGATGCAGACGGTAGCTTTCTGAATGAAACTGAAATTCGCAACACCTTGGACCCAATCCCATTTCTAGGGTTGGAGCAAAATGAAGACGGGATCTATGTCTGTTTAGCGGGCTATTCTGAAGACTAACGCCACCCAAGCCCAGCAAACTCTTGCCTGCCTCAATCGAAACTCCTAACGGTTACACGTTGGGAGTTTCTTTTTTAAGCGCCGGGTTATACATTCTTACAGCGCACAACGCGCCCCGTGGCGTATTTTGTACTAACTTTGTGCTTCTTATACAAAATCACAATAAAGCTTCATTGCGATTGGGCTGTCAAGTTTAGTACACTGAAATGAGCCACTCTGCCTATATTAGGCGCGATCTTTGTTCTTTATATGGTTCCAATTTACGTTTCAACACCAAATACCTTTTCGGCTAGCGTAACGCTGGTGATGACGGTCTGTATTGCTTTTGCAACATCGATTGTGGTTGGAACTGTTATTGCGTACTGGTCAGATACAAATACGCCAAGTAAGGCTTACGCTGAAAAGCTAGCAGGCTTTTTTATTTGGACAATGTGTTTGTTGCTAATCCGCATGATTAGCCAAGACGCGGCTCTATTTGATCAGTGGCATATTGGCAATTTACGGGCGCTTGTTGTGTTAGCTAGCATTGCTGTAAGTGCCACGCTATTTTCTGGCATAAGCTCCACGCGGTTTGCGCTCCTACTCACGAACAAAATCGACCACCCCCGGCAACGCGGCTATCTGTGGCTTGGTTACAGCATTGCGGTGCTTAGTGGCCTGTTGCTTTTATTCGCCCCAACCCTCGCAATAGATCAGATCGTTATTCTGGCGGCGCGTGATACCAGCATAAAATTTGCATCGCTGAGCATCTTGCTCATCTTTCCCACCTTTTTATATTGGGCATATTCCACTTGGCTTATTTTGAATTCGGGCTACCCGCGCCGCGCGTTGTACCATCTTGGTGATTTGCTTGTGCTGACGACAGTGACGCTGGGGTCACTGCTCCCCTCAATTGTCTCGTCTCCGTTGTATTCACAAATGCTGTCGCTGCTGAGCGCGGCCGGTGCGTTTTTCTTCTTATGGTTCTTCTTCTTTGATAATGAGATGAATCCCACTAAGCGGGCCTTAGCGGCCAATGCTGCCAACCTCGCACAGACCAAGAAGACGTTACACAATACAACCGTTCTAAACAAAATTGGCCGCATTTTGAGCCATGAAGCACAGGCAGATTTGGCGCTTCAGGCAATTGTGAATACCATCAATGAAATTATTCCTTGCCAAGATATTGTGCTGGTTATTTTTTCTGATGATAAACAGTCTGTTGCCACAGTTGTATATGCTGACCATAACGTGATGGCGGCTAAATCTGCCCATCACACGGTCGGCTACTGGCAATACGGTCTGGTTGGCTGGGTGCTAGAGAAACGCCAAACTGCGCGTTGGTCTGACCTACAGCGTAATACCGTGATTACAACTGCGGGCGCCCGGGCATTGGCGGCAGATGGCATTGTCGCCCTGCTTGCGTCACCATTGGTCTTCCAAGATAAATTGGTTGGCGGCATTATTGTAAGACGCACCGCAGCAAGCCCAGACTTCTCTGACTTTGAAATTGCCACAATCGAATCGGTTTGTATGCAGTTGGCGGGGCCAATTGCAAAGCAACTGGCAAGCCAAGAAACGGCAGCAGCCCTGGCACGGTCAGAGACATTACGGAACGTGGGCGCGGCAATTAGCCAAGATCTCGCATTGAATGTGCTGTTCGATACGCTCTCAAATGAGGTGTCTAAAACGATTGCAGCGTCAGAATTGCTGTTGGTCTTAGTGGATGCGCAACAGAAAACAGGCCAGCGAATTTATTATGACTTGGCGCCTAATGCGCAGCGCACAGAAACTTTGATTGACTGGGCGTGGCTTAGCAAAACACTGATGGGCCGCGCAATTCAGACCAAGTCCACAATTGTTTCAAGCCTTGAAACGCCGGATGATCATCAAACTGAAGACATATTAGACCGCTGGCAGGCGAGCGATATTGGCAGCGTGATTGCTGTGCCGTTGCAAACGCAGGGACGCGTGTTAGGCGCACTCAAGGTGACGCGGCGCATTAATCACATGTCGTTTGATCAAGCAGATGCCGCGATGCTAGAGACCATTGCCGACCTAGCCAGTGTGGCAATTGCCAACAGCCAATTATTAGAGCGGCAACGGCAAGCGCGCCAGCAAGCTGAACTGATGTTTGATGTTGCGCAAACAGCAACCGAGAGCACTGATTTAGACGGGCTTATCAACACCATTCTAGAAACGTGCTACGCCCAAATTCGCTCTAGATGGATTGTATTTCATCTGGTTGATGATGTAACGCAAACAATTCTCAACACCATTTATCTTGGGCCAAAAACGGCTAAACGTCCGCATCACCCCGCAACGTATCACGATTTATCAGCCACCCTTTCTGGGTATGTGTTGCAGACAACAACCGCCGCCAAGGCCAGTGAATTGACCCTAACGCAATTTGTTTCCGACTATAAGCCCGACTATCGGCGCGACCTCGGAATTGATGCTGTTATGTGTGCGCCGCTTGTGCATCAAGGGGATTTGTTAGGCGTTATTGCGATGTCTAATGAAATTGGCGCACCAGCTTACACCCCAGATGAACTCGCGTTACTTGTCACTATTGCCAACCAAATGGCAAATACCCTAGCTAACTTTGACGCGCTCGAAAAAATCCGCCAAAGCGAGACGCAATTCCGCACGCTGATTGAAAACGCACCAGATGCCATCGTGCTGCTAGATATTGATAATACGCCGCGTATCCTTGATGTAAATCCCTCGGCGCAAACGTTATTTGGGCTTACGCGGGCTGAGTTTTTAGCGTTAGACCCTAACGCAATTTATCCTACTTCAGACAACGCCACCACCGCCGATGCGAGACGGCTTGCCGTGGAAACAACGCTGCGCGATGGTCGGCATTCATTTGAGCATGACCTTGTAAAAGCCAATGGTGATGTCTTTACAGCTGAAATTAGGATGGTAGCGTTGCCTGGGCAATCCTGCGTTATTCGGAGCAGTATTGTTGACATTTCTGAGCGCAAGCGTGATGAAGCGGTAGAGCTCCAGTCGCAAAAATTAGAAAGCTTAGGCGTGATGGCCGGTGGGATTGCGCACGACTTCAATAACTTGCTGCTGGCAATGATGGGCCAAGCCCAAATTGCAGAACGGCGTTTAGATGCGGCAAGTCCTGTCCATAAAAATATCAAAAAGATTCAGACGGCCGCCCAGCGGGCATCTGAGCTAACGCGCCAGATGATGGCGTATGCAGGCCGCGGCCAAACCACGGAGCGCACGCCAATTGATGTCAATCAGCTAATCCGCGAAAATGCAGACCTGCTGCGGGCAACAATCCCACAGACTATTCAACTGCATCAAGCGTTACGTGAAAAGTTGCCAGTGATGTTTGGTGAGCAAGGTCAAATTCAGCAGGTCATTATGAACATGATGATCAACGCGAGCGAAGCCATTGGCACTGAAATTGGCGATATTTGGGTTAGCACGCAGACCAAAACGATTACAAACGCCGCGCTGGCGGCTTGGCAAACGGTCAATCCAGACTTCAAGGCGGGCGACTATGTTGCGCTGACGTTCCGCGATAATGGCAGCGGCATGACACCAGAAACTTTTGCCCGTATTTTTGACCCGTTCTTTACAACAAAGCACACCGGGCATGGGCTTGGGTTAGCGGCAGTATTGGGGATTATTCGGTCGCACGGGGGCGGTATTCAAGTGGAGACAGCTGCGGGCGTTGGCACAACGTTTGATATTGTTTTCCCAATTGATTTACGCGCAAAACGCGTCACTGGTCCGCTGCGGCCGCAAACAGATCTTGCCGCGCTTAAGGGGCGGACGGTGCTCGTTATTGATGATGATGAGGCCGTCATCGAAACCGTGATTGAAACGCTTAGCTCTTACGACATGCATGTGCACAGCGCCATGTCTGGCACTGCTGGCATTGAAGTTTTCAAGACGCATAAGACAGCAATAGAGCTTACGATTGTTGACATCACCATGCCGGGCATTAGCGGAGTCGACACGATGCGTAAACTGCGTCAGCTTAATCCAAATGCGCGCGTGATTTTGTCCTCAGGCTACAACCGCGTGGGTGCAGAACAAGTGGCAGAAATTGAAGAGAATGTAGCCTTCTTGCAGAAACCGTACCGCACGGAGCAATTACTGGCGTTGATTAGTGATGTGCTGGTGGCCTAAATGCCAATATACGTCTTCTTAGACAGTATGCAGGCCAATGGCATGTCTAACCCGAACTTTATTTATCCGGGTCAGGTCTTG
>JAHDBW010000169.1 GCA_020630175.1 Anaerolineales bacterium | reverse complement strand
ACTGTTGTTTCAATGGAATGGTGGTTGAACGAAATGTACCATCTCATGTCTACAACTGAATATGCCAATGACATTCGTTTGACAGAATATAGCGGTACGCAGTTTTCAACAGAGACTGCAGCCCATGCTTACGAACCGGCAATATTACGTGCAATTCAACCTGTCTATAAAAGCGACTTCATCTTTCAAGATGCAATTCAACTTGTGGGACATGACAGCACCCCGCCATCAGGGTTAATTTCACCGGGTACAATCCTCAATATTTCAACGGTCTGGCAACCCATACAAGATATTGATGAAGCCTTAGTGATCGCCATCTTCTTGGTCAATCCGCAATCGCAAATCGAGTTACAACTTGATGCGCAACCCATGAACGGCTTTTGGCCAACGACACACTGGAAGGCAGACGATATTATTCGGCATAATGTAGCCCTAGAGCTGCCGACAGACATTGCACCTGGACATTATGAAGTCTGGACTGTGATGTACCGCCCCGATACAGGTGAACGCCTGCCGGTTGCCAATCAGGAAGGCACATCCATTCGAGATCATGTAGTTTTATTTAGCGTTGAGGTAACGCGCTAATGGCAAAAGTATTAGTAACCGGCGCTGCTGGTTTTATTGGCTCAAACCTAACAATGATGCTGCTAGCACAAGGGTTTGACGTTATCGGTGTCGATAATTTTGACGATTATTATTCACCAGCCGCAAAGCGGCGTAATGCAACCGCGTTTGAAGATCATCCGGCGTTTACACTCGCAGAAATTGATATTCGCGATGCCAAATTGGTCTCTGCAACATTTGCAGCCCACAAACCAGATTATGTAGTGCACTTAGCCGCCCTTGCTGGCGTGCGGGCCTCGGTTCAGCGCCCCACTGACTATGTGTTAACCAACATGGCCGGTACGACCAACATCTTGGAAGCCGCAAAAGACCACCGCCCCAAGCATGTGATCATTGCGTCTACATCCTCTGTGTATGGCAAAACCAAGGTCATCCCGTTTGTAGAAGGCGATTTAGCCAATAAGCCCCTTGCGCCGTATCCGGCCACCAAGCGCGCCACAGAATTACTGGGCTATACCTATAACAACTATTACGACTTAGATTTGACCTTCGTGCGCTTTTTTAGCGTCTACGGCCCAAATGGCCGCCCAGACATGATGCCCTATCTTGTCTCTGACAGCATTTTGCATGGCAAAGAGATCAAGTTGTTCGATGGTGGCCAAATGCACCGTGACTGGACGTACGTCGGCGATATTGCAGCTGGAATTATGGGGTTGTTCGATCACCCCAATGGCTATCAGATCTACAATTTAGGCCGCGGTGAACCTGTGCTAATGGCTGACTTTGTTAGCTATATGGAGACGCTCGCCAATAAAAAAGCAAATTACATTGTGGTGCCAGCTCCCAAATCAGAGCCAAAAATTACCTATGCGGATATTAGCAAAGCCCAAAACGTGTTTGGCTACGCACCGCAGGTTGATATCAAAACTGGTTTAGAAAAATTCTGGCAATGGCGCATTAGTCAACCGGATGTCAGCTAGGCCTACCAGCCCTTTAAACAAAAAAATCCGCCAGCAAGTGGCGGATTTTTTATTTAAGGCTGCGATTACTAGTTTGACTAGGCCAGCGCGAATAACGCGTCTTCTGGCTCTAGCTCCCATACTGGGACAACCGGCCGGAATTTATAGCCATAGACCAATACACCCCGATCACCGTCTTGCAACAGCTTACGGGTTACCATTTCAACGTCAAGACCAATCTCAACATGGTCGTTATCGATATCAGTGAGTTGCGCTGTGATGAGTGGCCCTTCTTCAAGTTGTACTAAGCCAATCGTATATGGCGCGCTGCCTTCAAACCCGGCTGGAGCGGTGTACACCGTTGAGAATGAGTACACTTTGCCACGCCCACTAAATTCAAATTGCGCATCAGTTTCTTTTGCACAATTTGGGCAAACGCCGCGTGGTGGAAAGATCTTTTCTTCACAGTCTGTACAAACCTGACCGACGAGTGCATAGCGTTGTTGTTGTAAGCGCCAATGACGAGATACTTGCATAATGATTACTCCTAAATTAGAGAGCTACCGCGCTGTAATGCAACAGCGAACTCGGTAACTACAAAGAAAGTCTACTGAGTTTTGACTATCAATTCCTATCAAACTGCCAAAATATGGGTGGCAACCGAAGCACCGGTGCCACCAATACACTGAATCATGGCTGTTTTCGCATTTTCAATTTGGTTATCCCCGGCTGCGCCGCGCAGTTGCATCACAGCTTCAATCGCCTGATAAACGCCTGTTGCGCCAGCTGGATTACCACGCGCCTTTGCCCCACCTAACGTACAAATCGGCAGCGCGCCATCTAGTGCGATGTCTCCGTTTTGTGCCATTTGCCAGCCCTTACCCGCTTCTGCAAATCCGGCAGATTCCAATGCGAGTGCAGAGAAGATGGTGAAGCTATCGTGCAATTCAAACAGATCGATATCACGATTAGAGACTTTGGCATGCCGTAGCGCCGTTGCAGTTGAGGCTTTGACAGCCTCAAAAGCTAAGACATCTTTCCGATCATGCAAGGCCACCGCATCTGTTGCTACGCCAGACCCGACAATTTGAATTGGGATCATGCCGTTTTGCGGAGCTGGCGGCGCATCTGCTGCAACCAGTACCAGCGCTGCGGCCCCATCTGCGTCTGGAGCAGTGTCAAACATATTGACTGGCGATGCCACCATTGCCGCCGCAGGGAATTTTTCAGCCTTGAGCGTGTTGCGGAACATCGCATTAGGATTGTTACGGGCATTGGCATGCGCGTTGACAGAAAATCCAGCCATGTCACGCAGTTCAAGCCCATTCTGATACATATAACGTTGCAGCATCAGGCCCGCAGCAGCGGTCAGGGTTAAGCCTTGTGCAGCCTCATAATCTGCATCTAAGCCGGTTGCTACAGCGCTGACAAGTTCTGACCCCGCTCGATCAGTCATTTTTTCAACACCGACGACAACTGCCGTTTCAACAAGCCCACTCTTGAGCGCCAAATAAGCCTGCCGTAGCGCTAAGCCGCCAGATGCTTGGCCAGCTTTTATGGTGACAGCCTCTACGCCTCGGAAGCCGCAATAGTCCGCAACAAGCGCACCCACATGCTCTTGTCCAGAAATCGCCCCAGAGAGCATATTGCCAACATACAGCGCATCTGGATAACGCAAATTTGCTTCGGTGAGTGCTGGTTCAATCGCGTTCCACGCAAGTTCACGCAAAGAGGTTTGCCAATGTTCACCCACGGGGGTCTGGCCGATGCCAGTAATGTATACGTTCGTCATAATCTGCTTACTTCATCACCAACTTGCCGCGGAAACGCGTGTAAGTGGCGTAATCAATTTCTGTGCGTCGCTTGATATATTGTTGGGTGGTTGGGGCTAGCTTTTGCCGCTTTTCGATTTTGTCTGTAATCCGTAGTTGAAAGCAGTCTGAGCCAGCGCCAGATCCAAATGACGTCATCAAGATCAAGTCGCCCGGTTTTGCTACGTCTAAGACAGCAGACAACCCAATCAGCGCTGCGCCAGCATAAGTGTTACCAATCATCGGCACCAGCAACCCAGTCTCGATTTGATTGGCTTGAAAGCCCATCATTTTGCCTACCCGCATCGGGAACTTGGCGTTTGGTTGATGGAAAATCGCGTGTGCATAATCGCTAGGCGTGGTGCCCATCGCATCCATCAGCGCTTCAGTCGCGCCGACCACATGCTTGAAGTATGCGGGCTCTCCCGTAAAGCGTGAGCCGTGTTCTGGGTAAGGCTTATTTGCGCGCCGCCAAAAATCGGGGGTGTCTGTCACAAACGAGTAAGACCCTTCGATCACAGCTAAGGACTCTTCAGCAGGCCCAATGAGATAGGCTGCACCGCCAGCGCCAGCGGTATATTCAAGCGCATCGCCCGGTTTCCCTTGGGCCGTATCCATGCCAATCGCCATGGCATACTCTGCCATGCCAGAGCCAACCAAGCCCATAGAGGCTTGGAATGCTTCGGTGCCAGCCTTACAAGCAAATTGCCAGTCAGCCCCCATTGTGCTGGGCACTGCGCCAATCGATTCAGCCACAATGGTTGATGTTGGCTTGACCGCATACGGATGCGATTCACTCCCAACCCACACTGCGCGGATTTCTGTTGGCGCAATTTGTGCGCGTGTGACCGCATTGCGCGCCGCTTCCACAGACATGGTGGCGGTGTCTTCATCTAGGCCGGGGACGGCCTTTTCTTTGATTGGCGTACCGCCCGTGCCTTCTTTCCACACGCGTGAGACTTCCACTGCGGGCAGCCGATAGCGCGGCACATAAGCCCCGTAGCCAGCGATACCAACATCGCGGGCCGGTTTCATAATTTTTGGTTGTGTCATTTCGGCTGGTAATGCCATGTTAGACCTCTTATAGATAAATTGCCGCACACGAGTAGGCGGTTCAATTGAAACTTGCTAGTAATTCTTGGGCACGCGCAACGCGTACATTTTTTTCAGCTGCCAGTTGGGCTGCAATCTTTTCGATTTGCGCCCCTGTGGCACCGGCAGCCACTGCAACTTGCCGCGCATGCAATGTCATATGCCCGCGCTGGATTCCTTCGGTTGCCAATGCGCGTAGGGCAGCCAAATTTTGCGCCAAGCCCACCGCAACAACAATTTCTGCCAATTCATTGGCAGTCTGAACTTGCATCAGCTTCAAGGCCGCCTGCGCTACGGGGTGCACCTTTGTTGCGCCGCCCACAATGCCTAGTGCCATCGGTAATTCAAGTTCACCCACTAGGTTGCCAGCGGCATCTTTTGACCACGTTGACATGCTGGTGTAGCGTCCGTCGCGCGCGGCATAGGCGTGTGCGCCAGCTTCGGCAGCCCGCCAATCATTCCCAGTTGCAATCACAACCGGGTCAATTCCATTCATAATGCCTTTGTTATGCGTTGCTGCTCGGTACGGATCAGCCGCCGCAAAAGCCCACGCTTCGATAATGCCATCACGCACGTCTTCACCGGTAAATTCACCAAAAGCTAAGGCTGATGTTGGCCAAACGGCACGCGCTTTACTCATCCGCCGATCGGTCAGGTTAGACAAAATCCGTAGATGTACGCGGCCACCGGTTAGGCGTTCAATCTCTGGCGCAAGGTATTCAACGGCCGTGTTGACGGCATTTGCGCCCATTGCATCACGCGTATCGTAAATAAGGTGGGCAACCAAGAATGGGCCAATGGGCGAGTCGGTAATTTCGCGAACTTCTAAGGCGCGTGCGCCGCCGCCCCGCTTTTTGATAGAAGGATGTAAATGATCAACAGATTGGAGTAAGGCGTTGGTGTTGGCGTGCAGCGCAGCAATCGCAGCGGCGGGGTCAGGCACATCCAGAATTTGGAGTTGGCCGATCATTTCCGGTTCAGTGCTACTACACACAAACCCGCCCGAGTTCCGCGCCAGCTTTGCCATAAAGCTAGCGCTGGCAACCACAGAAGGTTCTTCAAGTGCCATCGGGATAAGCACGTCACGCCCATTGATTTGGAAATTAGCGGCAATGCCTAGCGGCAAACTATGGACGCCAATCACGTTCTCAATCATGTGATCCGCTTGCGCTGTGGTTAGTCCAGCCGCGCCGCTTAAGGCATTGATGGAGTCTGAATCCAGATCGGTCAGATCCGCCAAGATTGCAATGCGTTCTGCGAGTGAGTGTTTATAAAAGCCAGAAAGGCGGGAAGAATAAGGGTTCAATTGCACCTAATAGTTTTGCTAAACCAACGTTTTTCTGATCAATACATAAGGGATTGTATCGATACAGCACTTGCAAAAACTATCAAGCTTGTGAATTTAGGCACAATCGTGCCAATTTGAGAGGTGGCCTAGTGCGGCCAGTTTGGCCTATGCGTTACGGTGCGTCTTCGCTCTCTTCATCTGATGGTAAAACGCCAAGCCGATTGGCAAAATCTTGCATTGTGTCTTTGCCATCAACGCGAATACGACCGCGCTCTAAGGGGTAGTGAATTGTTTGAGTAAGGCCCCGCTTTGTTGTTAGCGCGCCCCAAAAGCCAACGTCACGGATAATATCAACCACATCATCGTTATAGGCTCCGTACGGATACACAAAGAAACGCGGCTGATAACCAAGATAATGCTCTAGCGTTTGCATTGACCCGAGTACTTCGTACACAACATAGTCTTTATTATGATCGGTCAGCGAGGCATGCGTTTTAGTGTGCGGTTCTAAATCCCAGCCTGCGGCGTGCATTTCTAGCGCCATGTCCCAAGTCAGATATTCCTCACGGCCTTCATCCATAAATTCAGTCACGAGGAACAGCGCACCCGTCCAGCCAAATTCTTGCATGATGGGATACGCATATTCATAGTTGTTACGGTAGCCATCGTCAAAGGTAAAGATTACCGGTTTTTCTGGAATTTCACGGCCTTGAGTCAGTGCGTATTGCAATTCATACAGGCTAATTGGCTCATATCCATTGTCACGCAGATATTCAAGCTGTAGGCGAAACATCTCTGGCACAACGGTCAGACCAATGCGCAGCGCGTCTGCATCTTCTGGTAACGGCCCGACGTGGTGATACATTAGAATCGGAACACGGATTTGGCGACCACTTGCCGCAGCATCCTGCGTTGGCCCAAGTGTAGGTGTGGGCGTAGCTGTAAAAGTTGGCGTAGCCGTGGGTGTTACCGTTGCTGTTGGGGTCTCAGTTGGAGTTGGCGTTTGCGTTTCAGTTGCTGTTGCTGTGGCAGTAAATGTTGCTGTAGCCGTTTGCGTGGGCGTTTTAGAAGGGGTGATGGTGACCCGCGTAATAATTTGTTCGTCTGCTGCAACGTCAGTAGGCGTTAGAATGCTAGCCGGCGTGGCCTCTTCAATCTGTACAAATTCCGCTGTCACAATAACGGTTGGTGTTTCAAGTGCAGCATCTGCAATCGGCAGGGGTGTATTTTCAGCAGCGTTCAGATCTACCGTCGGGATTGCAACGCTCACATCGTCTTCGATGAGGGATCGATTTGTCTGACGGGCTGCATATAGCGCGGTGCCAATGACTAACGCAATAATAATCGCGCTAAGCAGCAACGCATAGCCTTCTATTCCATCCGATTTATTGGAGTTGTGCATGACGACAAATAATAAAACTCTAAATGCAACCGTGCCAGCTTGGGCCACAACGGCCGTTCAGGTGCTTTTGGTGAGCGTTTTAGCTAGCACGCTGGCAATTGCGGTGATTGTAGCACGCGGTGTCACAGATCCGGCACCGTCTGAGCCGCCATCCTTTTCCGCTAGCAATCCAGCGGAATTGCGTGGCTTAGGGCTCGCCCCGCAGCTATCCGCAGACCAGCTTGACACGCAAATTCACTGGTTGCCGGATACAAAAGCAACCGCGATTAATACGTTCATTGCGCAGCTAGCCCAAACAGCGGGCACAACTGGCATGCGGTATGGCATCGTACTTGAAACAGACTCCACCAGACAGATACAAATCTTAGTGGCAGAGACTGGTTTTCTAGGCATTACTAGCCAGCAAAATAACACGCAGCGTACGCTTTATGACTGGCAACGCTGGCCGCATATAACAAACGGCAATACGCTTCAGGTTCGCTATCAAGACGCCGCCCTGACCATTTGGGTCAACCGTGAACTTGTGCAAACACTGGCCTTAGACGCCCCGCCACAACGCATTGGAATCGTGACACTGGCAACGGATACTCAGCAAATGCTCAACATCCATTCACTTACCGGTTGGCAAACGGCTAAATAATTAGGGGAAGACTTAAAATAAAAAAGCCCAGCCGTAAAGCAG
>JAHDBW010000168.1 GCA_020630175.1 Anaerolineales bacterium | reverse complement strand
GCCGCAATTTATTATGGCCGCACGAGCGTCAGATTATCAAATTCAAAGTTAGTACTGCCACCTTCAAACACTCCCGCGCCAAAGCCTAGGTCGCCAGATGCAAGCGTATCGTCTTCAATCTCGATAATAAACACATCGTTGATCCACATCGAAAGCGTGTTATCAACGCACCCAACCGTGATCGTGTTCCACGCGTAGCCTTCGTTGATCGTCTCCGTTGGCGTCCACTCGACTAACGTTTTCCATTCTTTATCTTCTAGCAACCAAATGGCGTACCAGCCATCTGTAGAGATATCGAACACGTACATGTTGTCTACATCTGGGCTGCGGCATTGCAAACTCAGAGAGCTATCACCGGGCGCACCATCCACTTGGCGGGCTTCAACTTGGAGGTAAATATCTTCAAACGTTTCGCCCCACCAGTTATTGCTGACCCATTCGTTTTTGATCACGTTGATTTTCATCAGGCCATCATCCACGGTGCCAGTCATGTTTTCGCTAGAAAACTCCCACGCGTCAGCATCGGCTTCGAATGCTTCAGTGCCATACGGATCTTCCATGTTCGGCACGCTGTTACTGCTCGCACTGCTAGAGGGCGACGGCACGGAAACACTGCCGCTGGATGTCACTTCTGAAATAGATAGGTTATCAATCCCAACCGTCAAAGGGCCGTTATTTACAGAGTATGCGGCAAACGCTATCCCGCCTGATGTATGCAGGTCTGAGGTGGCCTGAACAATCAGCTCACCGTTCAGGTATAGCGCAAGCTGATCCCCAATACACTCAAACTTGACTTGGTTATAGGTGCCATCTGTGCGCACATCTACGCTACTAACGCTCTCTAAAATGGCGGCGGTTTCTGGCGGGGCAACGTACCCAATTGTGGCCAGCCCGGTAAAATCAATTTCAAAATAGTAGCTGGCCGGGGCATCGCTAATGCGGCAAACGCCACCAACGCCACCGCTGTCTAGCGTGCCATCAATTAAGCGGACGTCAAAACTTACGCTTACATCGGCAACACTATCGGGTTGCGCATTAGAGAATGCATACGAGTTATAAAAATCTGTCCCCGGAAATTCCACAACGTACTCTTCATTTTCAATGCGTTCAGAGACGTCTTCGTTGTCATACAACACCCATTCGCCTTCGTCGGAAAAATCATCCGTAAACAACACGTTCGTGCTGCCAGATGCAACCGGCGCGCTCTGTTGTGGAGTAGGCGTTGCGGCAGGCAATTGTTGCGTGACCGGCGCCCCTTGGGCTTCTTCAATGAGTGGAATGGCTAAGTTAACCGGGCGTAACGCATTGATAAAGCCGCCGGTTGGCACGCAGACATCGTCTTCATCAATTTCGCCGTCTGAGTTCGTATCAGCTAAGAAGCGGCAGTCTACCGTGCTACCGTCCTCAGACCCAGAGCCGAGTTCCGTTGGAATACCAATCACGCGATTTTCTGCATCAAGCGCCATGCCGCCGCTAACGCCACCGGCCATCGTGGCATTGGTTTTGATATAAGCACGCCCCTTCACGCCACGTTGTTGGGTAAAGCCAGCCACAACGCCCGTGGTTGCGGTGATCGTTTCGCCGCCAATGCCGGGATAGCCCAGAATCAACAGGTCATCCCCCAGGCTGATTTCATCTGAATTGCCAAACCGCACCGTTGGTAAATTGAGTGCCGCCGGATCAACAGCATTGCCATCCAAATCGGTTGTAATGCGGATGACAGCCAAATCTAGATACGCATCGTAATTGACAATCTCAGCAACATACGTTGGCACCGGCAGCTCATCGGCAGAGTTGGTAAGCGCAATCACTAGCGCTTCTGGCGTGTACTTATAGGCTGGCAACACCACGTGCGCGTTGGTCAGAATTAAGCCATCCGCAGTCACAATAGACCCAGAGCCAGACCAATACCCGCCGTTATCAAAGTCGAGCGGGTCTTCATAAAATGCAAAGATTTGTACTGAACTTTCAGTTGGGATGCCGGTGTTTTCGCCACCTTCTGTGATAGCAACAGGCACGGTTGTGGCTGGCACAGCCGTTGGATTTAGGTCTGCAGTTTCCGTTGGGGCAACATTGGCAATATCTAGGCTAAAATCCAACTTGTCTGACGTAATCAGGCCGCCATAAACCTCAAGCGTCAGCGGAATGTTGATGGCTTGATCTGCAACGGCAATAAATTTGAAGCGTCGCGTTTCCCCAGCTTCTAGCACTTGAGCGACATCAAAAGAAAGCCGCGTATCAGACTCGAATTCTTGCTGTAATTGCAAATCAGCCATTTCAATCGAGAGAACATCCCAATTGTTACCGAGAAAATCAACTTCGGTGACCGTTAGCGCTTCTGCACTTACGTTTTCAGCAACCACATCAAATTCCACGCGCTGGTCCACTGGCATTACAGTAGGCAGATCAATTGAGATTTCTAAGCCTTCTACATCGCTTGCCATCCAGCCCAGCGTTCCCAAGCCACCTAGTACAGCTACCAGCCCTACTAAGCCTAAACAAACAAAAAGCCCGGCACAGCCAAGGGCTAACTTTACATTTCGAGACATCTATTTACTCCGAGATAACGTTACTAAAAGCATAGCAGATTGCGGCTAACAAACGCTACACTTTAGGCTGCACAGAATAAAATATTGGCCTCTGACAGGCAACGCTTTGGCGCGGCATCGCCTACAGTTAATGTACGGTTAAACAAAAATGCAGACCTCACAAGCAGGTCTGCATTTCAATAGCGTTTGGCAACAATTATGGCAGGCTAGATTTCAATCACGCGCTTGTTGCCCGTCTCACGGCGCAGCTTGAGCGCAGCTTGGATTTCTACCAGTTTCTCCCGCGTGATTGGGTAACGCGCCACCACAATCATGCTAATAATAAGCAGCACAATTGGCACTAGCGAAACCATCACCCGAATGGCAAGCAACGCTGATTCTGGCTGTGCAGACACCACCCCATCTACTTCGGGAATGTAACCAGCCCAGTCCAGCACCTGCCCCTGAAAGAACAGCCCAATCGAAATCCCCAGCTTTTGTAAGAACACAAAGAAGCCGTAAAAAATTCCTTCCCGCCGTTTGCCAGTGCGCAACTCATCTTCATCGATAACGTCTGGCAGCAAGCTCCACGGGATAAGGAACCCCAGCGAGACGCCAATGGCCGCCACAACAGACAAGATAATCACTAAGTTTGTTTGGCCCGGCTGCACAAACCACAGCCCAATCGCGCCCAAAATCCACACTGGCACGCCAATTAGGAACACCCGCTGCCGCCCTAAGCGCCGGCTGAGAAAGCCCCATAGCAGAATAAAGACAAAGATCGAGCCCTGCAAGGCAAACAGCACCGCAGTAAACGCTTCTGGCGCACCACCAACGTAATCACGCCAGTAAAACAGCAGCAGCGATTGCACAAATTGGATGGCCACCCAAGTGAGCATGTAAATTGCGGTGACATACATGAACGGACGGCTGCTAAGCGCAGTTGTCAGGCCTTGCACAAACGGCATATGCTCTTCATCTTGTTGACTGAAGTCTTTTTCCTTTGTAAAGGCAAACACAATCACATTTGAAATCACAATCACCGCCGCAATAATCAACCCTTGCATTAGGTTGCCCGCTTGCGGATCATTCTTGTTTAGGCTGTTTACCACCACGTTATACATCACTGCGGCAACCAAGCCCCCTAAGACAGAGAAGCTAAAGCGATACATATTCAAATCTGTGCGGTCTTGCTCTGAGTCTGAAAGTTCTGGCGTGAGCGCGGCGTATGGCACGTTGACAGCGGTGAACCCAGCATCTAGCAAAATTGCCACGACGAGGTAATACCAAAACAAACCGCTTTGGCTAAGCGGCGGCACAATAAAGTGCAACACATACGCAATTGCAAACGGCACCGAGCCAAACAACAGCCATGGGCGGCGGCGGCCCCAACGGGTACGCGTGCGGTCTGTTAGCGTGCCAACAATCGGATCATTGACCGCATCCCAAATTTTAGAAAGTAATAGCACAGACCCAGCAACGGCTGGCGCTAAACCTGCCACGTTAATGAGGAAATTGAGCAGGAAAAAGCCCTTGATCATCGACACCATCGCCGGTCCGAGATCGCCCGTCCCATACGCGAGTTTAGTGCCAAGCCCAAGGCGTTTTGTTTGAGCAGTCATGTAGTTGTTGTCCTTCCTCTACAAACAGCGGCTAACTGTTTGTAATTAGTTAGTGTGGATATGTATTCTAACGGATTAATGACAAGTTATCGAACTGGCTTACCGCGCATACAGCTGACTGCAAGTGGGGCTTTTGTTAGGAGTAACACCCGCTGCTTAGCGCGAGCCTTAATTTACATTAAATTTACATCTTTGCTCTATCTGAATGCAGACAACGCGCACTATAATCCGTTACATTATTTTTGTAAAAAATAATATACCAAGTCTATTATGAGTGAATTTCTTGCCTATTAAGCTACCTTTCTTTAGATCTTTTGCCATTTTGTTGATGGGGCTCCTCCTTGCCGTATGGACGGCTCAAGTTCAGGCGGCCACCCACACCGTTATGAATGGCAACGACAGTGGTGCGGGGTCATTACGCCAAGCCATTCTTGATGCTGCCGCCGGAGACACCATTGTCTTTAATGCAGCCACGCACGTTCTATTAACCACCCCACTGCCCATCGACAAATCACTCACCATTGACGGTGGAAGCCACACGGTCACCATTTCAGGTCAAAGCACAGTTCAAGTGTTAGACATCAACGCCGCAACAGCAAACGTCACCCTTAACCGCCTGAACATTGTGCTCGGGTCTAGCGCCACTAATGGCGGTGGAATTTCCAACATCGGCACGCTGACACTTACCAACAGTCGGTTTACCAACAATGAAGCAGCAAACGATGGCGGCGCGATCTACAGCACGGGCACACTCACCATTACCGATACAGAAATTGTTGAAAACGCCAGCCTTGGCAGAGGCGGTGGCGTATATACAAGCGGAACAGCCGCGATTACCAATTCGATTGTGTCTAGCAATGGAGCGCCCAACGGCGGCGGACTTTACAACACGGGGGCACTAACGCTTACAACCGTCAATTTCACCAGCAATACAGCCTTTAACGATGGCGGTGGGCTTTATAACAATGGTGGCACAACAACCATTACAGGAAATACCTTCACCAGAAACTCGGTATTTGTGGATGGCGGAGCGATTTACAACAACGGCACCATTACCATTGCAAATTCAACTTTTACTGAAAATAATGCCTTTTCAAATGACGGCGGCGGCTTGCTAAACGTCGGCACCGCCAGCGTCACCACGTCCACATTCTCTGACAACATAGCCGGTGATGATGGCGCGGCAATTGATAACTCTGGCAACCTAACCGTTTCTACGTCTACCTTCACCGCAAACAACGCCAATGACAACGGCGCGGCAATTACCAATGACGGTGGCACTGTCAACATCACCAACGGCACATTTCAAAACAATATCGCGACAGATGAAGGCGGCGCAATTTACAACGATGACAATGACGCCGGCACTGCTACGGGAACAATGACCGTTACCAGGTCTACATTCACGAACAATACTGCGACGAATCTCTCTGGTGGTGCCATCACAAATAAAGACGGTAGCCAACTCACAATTACAGAAAGCACCTTTACAGGCAACGCCACCGCAGACTACGGCGGTGCGTTTATGAACGTCAATGGCGGAATTGCTTACGTATACCGCTCGACATTCAACGGAAATACAGCAACCGTGAATGGCGGTGCAATTGCAAATTACTGGACCAGCAGCCAACTCTTTGTCTATAGCAGCACCGTTTCTGGCAACACGGCACCCACTGGGGGCGGCGTTTTCAATGATGAAAGCGCTGTGGCAACGCTTGCCAATGTCACAATTACCGCAAACACGGCCACCTCAAGCGGCGGTGGAATTCATACCGGCCCCGGAACCACCACCGCGCTACCAACCACCACGCTCAATCACACCCTGATTGCCAATCAAGCAACAGGCACAGACTGCGCTGGCACCAATGCCTCAACAGGGTACAACCTAGACACTGATGGTAGCTGCGCACTTAGCAATACAGGTGATTTATCAGCGCAGACCATCGTGTTACCGCCATTGGCGCTAAATGGTGGCACCACGCAAAGCCACGCCATCACCGGCACCATTGCCCAAGACGCTGGCGCAACATCTTGCGTCAGCCTAGATCAACGCAGCGTCACGCGCCCGCAAAACACGAACTGTGATATTGGGGCCTACGAAGAAAAAGCCACTCCAACTACCGTTAGTCCGCCTTCAACTAGTTTTAACGACACCATAAAAGGCGGCACAGAAAGCAACTGTTGGAGCGGAAACGGATTGTATGGCTGTGTCTACGATAATACGCACGGCGAACGACTCGCCACCGGTGGAAACACGTTCTCAGGCGCATTTGAAATTGAAATTCGCGGGCATACGTTCTGTATCACTTTAGATGAAGGCAACACCCCAGACGGCTACACCTTGAACCAAACCGTAGACCGCTACGTTGGCGCAACAAATTGCTTTATTTACAATCCGAGTACAGACTGGGATGTATACCGCGTTGACTTTGCAACCTTGCCAGTCGCCCAAACAGACCCAAGCGTTGCCAATACAGCGCCACCTCTTGCAACCGCCGCGCCCACAGAAAACACCACACAGAACGCTGCCGCCAATATATTGGTGACACCTCAACCAACTGCCGATTGGGCCGCGTATCACGCCCAACAAACAGCCACCGCCATTGCCGCCCAACCCACTGCGGTCGCTAATGTAGCGGTAAACGATACCGTCATCCAACAACAGGAGCCGGTTACGGTTGCCGTCGCAGCCGCAACAGAGTCAAGCCCCACGTTAGCGCCAGACCCAACCGCCCATCACGTGGTTGCCGCGGCCCCTACCGCAATTCCGGCAGAGACCGCTGAAGTTAGCGTTGCGGTCGCGCCTACATATACGGCGATGCAAATTCAAGTGCCACTGGCCAATGTTGAAGCCGCCGTTGATGTTGCCGATAGCAGTTCTATTAGCCGTGGACAGTGGGGCATGTTGGGGGCCTTTGCCGTAGGTAGCGTGACCGCATTTGGCGTGCTGGGCGGTATGGCCTTACGCAGCATCATGCGCCGTGAAGAGGACTAACTTATACGGCTAACCGCACCTTACTTATTACCCCCACGCCACCTGTTGACTTCCGGCGCGTTTCAAACGACACTGTGGCTACGCTCATGTTTGACCAACTCTTAGACTTCAACGAATACCTAAAGCTCTTTGCTGGCCTCATCGCCATTGTGGACCCCATTGGGGTTATCCCTATTTACCTAGGCTTGATTGATGAACAAGACGCCGAAGAGAAAAAACGCACCACGCTAATGGGCATTATCGGCTTCATTATTACGCTGCTGGTGTTCAATTTCTTTGGGGAAGTGGTGTTGGATCTGTTCGCGATTCAGCTCTCGTCGTTTCGCGTGGCCGGTGGGATTTTGCTGATGATTCTAGCCATGCAAATGTTGCGGGCGGGGCCATCTCCGGCAGAGCAACGTAGCCCAACAGAAAAAGCATCCGTGGGGATTGTGCCGCTTGCCATCCCAATCTTGGCCGGCCCCGGCGCTATCAGTACGATTATTGTTTACGGGCAACTCGTGCCGTCCATCGGGCACAAAGTGATGATTAGCGGCATCATCATTGTCTTAGCCTGCATCATTTTCATCGCCTTACGGCTCGCGCCCCTAGTTGGCCGCCTGATTGGCAAAACCGGCATGGTCGTGTTCAACCGCATTATGGGGCTGATTATTGCCGCAATCTC
>JAHDBW010000167.1 GCA_020630175.1 Anaerolineales bacterium | reverse complement strand
CCTTTCAGCGCGAGCCGTTCGCGGGCTTCGGCTGGCGTGGCGACTTTTAGGCCAAGGCCTTCAATGATGTTGCGGATTTGGGTAACTTGCTGGGCGTTGGATGTGGCAAGCTCACCGCGTCGGATGTACAAGCTATCTTCCATGCCGACGCGTAAGTTGCCGCCTAACATCGCCGACTGCGTGGCAAACGGCATCTGATGGCGGCCAGCGGCTAGCACCGACCATTCGTAGGAGTCGCCAAAAAGCTTGTCGGCCACGTTATGCATGTGAACAAGGTTATCCAGATCAGCACCAACGCCGCCCAACACGCCAAACACCATTTGTACAAAGAACGGCGCTTTGACCAAGCCTTTATCGACAAAATAAGCCAAGTTATAGAGGTGGCCAAGGTCGTAACATTCAAATTCAAAGCGCGTGCCGTGCGTTTCGCCGAGCTCTTTGAGAATGAATTCAATGTCAGTAAACGTATTTGGAAAGATGAAATCTCGGGTCATATTCAAGAACTCAGGTTCCCAATCGTTTTGCCAGTTGTCGTACTTTTCCGCCATCGGGAAGATGCCGAAGTTCATTGAGCCAACGTTGAGCGAGGCCATTTCTGGGCTAAACGTGTTGGCCGCCAGAATGCGTTGCTCGCGTGACATGCCCAAGCCGCCACCAGTAGAGATGTTGAGAATGGAGTCGCAGCCGTCTTTGATTTTTGGCAGAAATTGTTCAAACACTTCCACACGCGAATCGGGTTTCCCCGTTTCAGGGTTGCGCGCATGCAGGTGGATGATGGTCGCCCCAGCTTCAGACGCGCCAATGGCGGCGTCTGCAATTTGGTCTGGCGTAATGGGCAGATAGGGTGACATGGTTGGGGTATGAATGCCCCCGGTCACCGCGCATGTAATAATGACTGATTTTGGCATGGTCTAATTCCTTATAACCGCATTTGCTGTACTTGGGCGGAGAGGCCGCCGTCTAACACCCACAATTGCCCAGAGGCGTAGCGGGCTTCGCTGCCAGCAAGCCAGTTGACAAGGTTGGCAACATCTTCAGGTTGGCCGTACGTTTGCAATGGATGCACGTCACGGACGGCCTTTTGGAGGGTTTCAATGTTGCCCGATTCACCAAAGAAGCTTTGTAGCATGGGCGTATCCACATAGCCGGGACAAACCGCGTTGACACGGATGCCTTCAGGGCCATGATCACAAGCCATTGCTTTAGTGAGCGCGTGCACAGCGCCTTTGCTTGCACAGTAGGCCGCCAGTTGTGGGTCGGCAATGAAGCCATCGTAGGAACCAAAGTTGATGATCGAGCCGCCACCGGCTTTACGCATGAGCGGCAGGGCATATTTTGAGGTTAGGAACGTGCCCGTGACGTTGATGGCAAACATGCGATTCCATTCATCCAACGATGTGTCTTCAATTGTTTTCTCGAACTCGATGCCAGCGGCGTTGACCAGAATATCCAGCTGGCCTTGTTCGTTGGCAACCTGATCCATCAAGGCTTTGGTGCTGTCTTCTGAGGTCACATCGTGATGCACGTAGGTGGCAATATCGGTGACGTTGCCAATGCCAGTGTGAATGTCTGCCGCGTAAACGGTAGCGCCTTCTTTGACAAACCGTTGGCAGATGGCCGTGCCAATCCCGCCACAGCCGCCGGTGACAACGGCAACTTTACCGGCTAAATAATTTGCTGAAACAGCACTCGTCATAACTACTCCTGTTCAACCGCTGGGGCGGTAATGTTCGCCAAATGTTGGCGAATTGCGCTGAGATACAGACCGTGGAAGTGATGCACTGCGTGCTCGCTTTCACCTAGTCCGTTGAGATTGCACACAAACCGGCCTTTATCAAAGGCGGGGGTGTTCATGCCGCGTTGCACGCTTTCTACAATGTCGATGTCTTCTTTTTGCAGCACTTCGTCAATGTATGTGATTGCTTCCATTTGAGCGGCGTCTGGCGTGTCGTTTTCAAAGAAAAAGTCGAACGTTTCGGCGGTGGTTTCGGCATCAACTGGAATAAAGCGCCACACCATCCAATTGGCAGAGCCGGGGTAACGCAGCAAGCAGGTATTCGGCCACAGCCACCACACGGCATGGTCTTGCACGGCGGCATTGTCTACGCCGTAGGCTGAATTTTCGGTTTTACCAGCGGGCGCGATGTGGCTAGAGTAAATGCCCTGCGTGGTGACGAGGTAGTTATCCATATCTACCAAGCTGACAAAGTCTTTGTGCGCTACGGCACAGTGATAGCACTCTAGGAAGTTATCGACCACGGCTTTCCAATTGGCTTTGATGGTGTACGTAAGGCGATGGGCGTGCTTGAGGTCGGCGATATCTGGCGCGTACCCCAGAATTTCAGTTTTGAGATCGCCAGACTGTTCGGCAAGTGAAGCGGCATTTGGGTCTAAGTTGACCCAGACCATGCTGCAAAATTCTTCGATTTGAACCGGCATCAGTTTGAAGTCGGCAAAATCAAAGTCTTCCATCCAGTCTGAATAGCGGGCAGACATTAGGTCACCATCTAGCTTGTAGCACCATGCGTGATACGGGCAAACGATGGTCTTAGTGTTGCCGCTGCCAGATAGCAACTCATGGCCGCGATGTAAACAGACGTTGTAAAAGGCGCGCAAGATGCCCGCGCGGTCACGCAACACCACAATCGGCTGGCCTTGGATATCAACTGTGAGATAGTCGCCGGGCGTTTTTAGCTGCCCAATATGGCAGGCATACTGCCATGTATGGCGGTAGATGATGTCGCGTTCAAGGTCGAGATAGTCTTGCTGGGTATAAGCGCGCGATGGCAGCGAGTAAGACTTGCGCGGATTGTCGTCAAACTGCGCACTGAGGCTTTGTAAATCTTGGATAGGAATCGTCATAGGTGTACCTGTTTGCGTAAAACTTGGAACCGTCAGGGCAAGCCTGATTGTGACGGTGGATTGTATTGAGACTGCCGTGTGTGATGCGGCAACGTGTCCCTTCTAAATGTACCGAGAGCGCTGGTTAGCTGCTTGATTTTTTTAGCCATATCCATGAGGATAATAGTCAAATGACGACACATCCCTCTACCTCAGCAACACAACGCCCCTTACGCTTTGGGTTACTCTTACTGCCAGCTTTCAATAGCATGGCGCTCAATGCGTTTATTGATCCGCTGCGGGCGGCGAACTACCTCAATGGGCAGCCGCTATATGAATGGCAATTGCTCTCTATTGAAGGCCCGGCCGTAATTGCCAGCAACGGCTTTAGCATTGGCCCAGCCATGCCGTTTGATAGCATCAAAGACCGCTTTGACTTTGTGGTGATCAATGCCAGTTGGACGCCGGAAAAGTTCAAGTCACGCGCCTTGCAACAATGGCTGCGCGCTCAGGCGGAGCAAGGGGCAAGCTTGGTGGGGTTAGACACGGGCGCGTTTGTAATGGCGTTTGCCGGTTTGTTAAACGGCCATCGCGCGGCGGTGCATTACGATCATATGGATTCGTTTTGGGAATTGTTTCCAGACATTGCCCTAGATGAGCGGCTGTACGTCTTTGATAACGGACGCATCTCCTGCTGTGGTGGCGCAGCGGCAGTGGATGTGGCGTTAGAAATCATCCGCTTGCAGCATGGCATGGCGCTGGCGAATCGGGCGGCGCGCTATATTTTTCATGAACGCCTACGGGCTGGTGATGAGCAACAGCTTTCAACCAATCATGAGCCAATCGGCTACGCCATTCCAGAAGTGCTACGTGAGGCAATTTTGCTGATGGAACAGCATTTGGTGCATCCGACGCCGCTGCCAGATTTGGCACGCCAAGTGGGTATTTCACAGCGTCAGTTGAATCGGTTGTTTCGGGCGCATACGGGGCTAACGCCGAAGCGTTATTACTTGAATACGCGTCTCAATCGGGCACGCGCATTGCTAACGCAGACGGAGCTGTCTATTGCTGAAGTGGCGGATGCGTGCGGCTTCAAAAGTGCGGAGCATTTTACGCGGATGTATACGGCGCGTTTCAACATTGTGCCTAGCCAAGACCGGACAGAAGGGCGGATCCCGTTTCAGTTCCGGTCGTATCCGAGTTTTACGGGGTTGTGAGGTACACATCAAACTAAGCAAGTCTGCTAGCTAGACCCATTGCAATTAGGTCATCCCGTGCAAGTTCGAAAGTGCGCAATCATAAGTTGCACTCTGCTTGCGCGGGATCCCCTTAGCTCGCTAGTCTTGAGCGCCGCGTAGGCGGTAAATAGATCCCGGCGGCGCGGTTGCTTCAATACCGCAACGTCTAGTCAAACGCCGCCGGGATGACATTATGACTGTCGCTATAGCTAGCAGATTGACTGCGTATACCGATGACGTTAGGGCGTCTGTGAGCCGCTTAACGTCTGTTTACTTCTTGCCTAGCGGCGGATAGCGCTTGGTCTCAGCAGCAACCGTCCAGTCCATATGATTGCGCACGTATTCTTCGCTAGCGTTACGCGGTGGATTGTAGTCCCAGTCGGTGCGTTTGCCGTTTGCCATGCCGGCAAACACGGCGCGGCGAGTGTGCTGTGAAGACACCACAGCGGCGTGGATGGCGTCACAGTCCCAGCGCTCTTTTACCTCAGCGGCGAACTTGGCCTCAATCTCGGCATAGTCCGCGTTGCCAGCTAAGTTGTTGAGCTCATCAGGATCGGCCTCAAGGTCATACAAAATGGCAGGATCGGTTTGGCAGTAGATGTATTTGTACTTGCCGCGCCGGATCATGTAGACCGGGTAGGCCGTCATTTCGGCACAGTATTCCCCGATGGCAACGTCGCTATCATCAGCCTGACCCATTGCCAGTGGCAACAGTGAGCGGCCATCAATGGGTTGTCCATAAGCAGGCTTTTCAGCGCCGTTCATTGCGGCAATATCGACCATGGTTGGGAGCAAATCAACGAGCGAACAGGCGTTTGGCACTTGGCCTTGTGCGATGCTGGGGCCAGCCATCACCATTGGCACACGGGCTGAATGTTCAAAGAAATTCATCTTGTACCACAGGCCGCGCTCACCAAGCATATCGCCATGATCTGAGGTAACGATGATGATGGTGTTGTCGAGCAGATCCACACTTTCAAGCGCTTGCACCAACTCGCCGACCTTGCTGTCAAAGTAAGACGTGTTAGCAAAGTAACCGTGGCGGGCGTTACGGATTTCTTCTTCCGTCGCGACCTTGGTTGAGGCTTCGATGCCATCCATCAGTCGCTTGCCAAACGGGTCTTGCTCGTCCCGTTTCATGTCGATTTTGGGCATGTCTAGATTGTCATGATCGTAAAGATCCCAGAACTCTTGGCGGGCGTCATACGGGTCATGCGGATGGATGAAGCTGGCGACTAAGCAGAACGGCTCGGCTTTGTTGCGCGCATAATCAAAGATTTTACGCTTGGCAAAGAAGGCCACTTCATCATCATAATCAAGCTGGAACGTGGTAGCAGCCACACCGGCATCCTTGACGGAATCCATGTTGTGATACCACTTATCGATACGTTCTTCGGCGTTTTCCCAGTCTGGGGTCCACGCGTAGTCTGAAGGGTAGACGTCAGTGGTGACGCGTTCTTCAAACCCGTGCAACTGGTCTGGCCCCACAAAGTGCATCTTGCCAGATAGGCAGGTGGTGTAGCCCATGGTGCGCAGGTAGTGCGCAAAGGTCGGGATGGTGGCGGGGAATTCACAGGCGTTGTCATAGGCGCCGATTTTTGTAACCAGTTGCCCAGCCATAAACGAAAAGCGTGACGGTGCACACAGCGGTGAATTGCAGTAAGCGGCATCAAAGCGCGTGCCACGGGCGGCAATTGCATCGATATTTGGCGTTTGCACCTGCGGATGTCCGTATGTGCCCATATATTGCGGCGCCAATTGGTCCGCCATGATCAATAGAATGTTAGGTGGTTTGGTTGTCATTTCAGTCCTTTTTCGTGTTGGCTTGTGGCCCTTTACTACTTATCTTCTCACTGGGCTTAGCGGTCTGTAAAGATGCCCTGAGTTGATGTTGGTGCATGTGTGGGTAGGCCGATTGATGGCGGTTTTCCCAAGTGGGATAGTCAGTATAACCAGCAGCGTTACCGCCGTAGAATGTGTCACGCTGATACACATTGAGAGGGTAACCGTGCTTGATCCGCGTCGGTAGATCTGGATTAGCTAAGAACCAGCGCCCAAATGCGATCAGGTCATAATGACCAGCCGCAACCGCATCTGCTGCGGTTGCAGGGGTAAATCCACCGGCGCCAATCAGCGTGCCCTGATACAGATCGCGGTATTGTGTATTGCGGAGCGGGTGTGTGTATGCGGTTTCTTGGTCAGGTGCAGCTGAAAGGCCGCCAACGCGCGGTTCTGTAAGCAATAGGTAAGCGAGTCGGAATTGGTTTAGCCCTTGAATTGCGCTTGTCTGAATGGCGACGGGGTCTGAACACGTTACGCCAAAATACGTTTGGGTTTGTAAACCAGTTGCGGGGTTGAGCGCTAAAGGCGATAGACGGACACCAACCCGATCGGCACCCATTACAGCGACCAACGCTGCCACAACTTCAAACAAGAAACGACAGCGGTTAGCAAGCGTCCCGCCGTAAGAATCAGTGCGTTGATTGACACCATCACATAGAAATTGATCGATGAGATAGCCGTGCGCGGCATGCAACTCGATACCATCAAACCCAGCGGCTAGGGCATTGCGGGCCGCCTGTTGATAGTCTGCAATGATGCGTTGGATATCGGCTTGCGTAGCGGCGCGTGGCGGGACAGCGGTGTCATCCCAGTTATATTGGTTGCCAACTTCAGCGCTGGCCACAATGGGCATTGCCGAAGCAGAAATAGGAGGCAGTGGCGCGTCGGTTCCTTGGACAATTGGATGTGTACCAATCTCCGGCTGGGCTACGCGCCCAGTGTGTAAAAGTTGACAAAAAATCAGGCCGCCTTTCGCATGTACCGCGTCGGTCACTTGGCGCCAAGCGTCTGTTTGGAGTTGGGTCCAAATGCCAGGAACATGATCCCCAGATTTACGCACCTTAGGGTAGATTGTCCAAATTGGCGTTGCTTCAGGTGAAATATGGGTGGCTTCAGTAATGAGCAGCCCGCCGGGTGTGGCGCGCTGGGCGTAATAGGTGGCGGTAAGTGGTGTGGGGGCTAACGTTGCGCGATTGGCACGAATGCGCGTCATTGGGGCTAGCACAATCCGATGTTGTGCGGAATAACGCCCAAGCTGGGCTTTGGAGAATAGCGATGTCATGCTGCTGTGGCTTGCACGCCAAATGCGCCGCGCATAAGCGTCGCCAAAATCACCAGAACAGCGCCAATAATAGAAAGCACGCCCGGCGTTTCCCCTAACCCAATCAGTGCCCAGAGGCTGGTGGCAATCGGCTCTAGCATTAGGATGAGCAGCGCCTCTAAACCGTTGACGTGCTTGATGGCAATGCTATACAGCAGCGTGCCTAGCCCAATTTGAAACACGCCCAGAAAGACCAGCGCCAGCGCGATTGGCCAGGTCAGCTCTGCTTGCAACAGCCAAGGCAAGCCAAGTACAGCGCCGATCGCGGCCCCAATTACCATGTTTTCCAATGGGACGGCATTCTTTTGTAAGCGCATCGCGACCAGATTGATCGCGAAGCAAATGCCGGTAATGACGCCGAGTAAATTACCACGCACGCCAGCAAAGCTGATGTCTGAGCCAAAGAAGAGCAGCATGCCGCAAAAAATAATCAGCATGGTGACCCAGTCAATGCGTTTTGGTTTTTCGCCTAATAAAGGATAACTAAGCAGCGCCACATAGATGGGCGAGGTGTAGGCCAGAAAAATGATGTTCGCCACCGGCGCGACTTTGACGCCAAAAATAAAGAAGATTTGCGCGCCAATAAAGCTGGCGCCGCCGAGTAAGTTGAGCCAAGTCAGCTTGAATTTTGGTTGGTCTGGGGTGCGGTTGTAATAGAGGAAGGCCGCAAAAAAGGGCAGCGCAATCCAACTGCGACCGGCATTGATGGC
>JAHDBW010000166.1:5007-7979 GCA_020630175.1 Anaerolineales bacterium | reverse complement strand
ACGCGTTAGTTCCGGCGATACCAATTCTTATACTCTTTGAGATCGTTACGAACGGTTTTAGGTGACAGCTTTACACCGCGCATAAACGCGGCTTTGCCAATCATATGCGCGGCAATTGGCGCGGTAACATATAAGAAGATAATAACAACCAAAGCCCGAAAGAAGATTGCCGCTTCGCCAAAAGAAAGCGCGCTGCCTAGTAAAAGCACAGACACCCCCAACGTTGCCGCCTTGGTAGACGCTGACATCCGCAAGAAAATATCGTCTAAGCGCAGCACGCCGATGCCTGCTAAGCAAATCCAAATCGAGCCGACCAACATAAGAACCAGACTAACGATGTTCATCTGAAGCGCTCCGTTGAATGTAATACGCAAAGGCAATTGTGCCCAAGAACGAGATAATACCAATGATCAATGCCACATCGATCATGACAGCTTCACGCGTCAAAACGGCATAAATTGCAATAATCGCCACGCCAATGGTGGTGATGAGGTCTAGCGCTACAACGCGGTCTGGTAGAGAAGGCCCCTTAAGAAACCGGGCAAACGTGGCTAAAAAGCCGACCGTAATAAAAAAGGCGCTGGCCCCAAGCAAGACTGTTTCAATACTCAAAACAACCTCCGGATGCGGCGTTCAAATCCTTCGCGAATGCTTTCAATGAATGCATCCGGATCATCGAGTTCCATAACGTGAACATAGAGCGCATCGGCGCTCGGATCTGCCTCGATAGATAGCGTGCCCGGCGTTAGCGTAATCACGTTAGCTAGCGTCAGAATTTGCGCGTCGTTGAGGCCAACAATTGGAATATTGATCACCGCTGGGCGCACTTTTCGGAGCCCCAGCACCGTTGCCGCAACGCGTAAGTTTGATACAAAAATCTGCCACAGCACGTATCCAATAAACGTGATGATTTCATACACCCGTTGAAAGAAAAACTTTACGCGCCGTTCTGGCATGTCAGCAAATTTTTGCCGACTAAATAGCACAACGCCAAAGCCTAGCGTCAACCCGGTTAGCACGTTAGCGGCGGTCACTTCGCCTGACACTAACAGCCAAACAAAGGCTAAAAATAAAGTAGAAAAAACACCAGTCATAGCGCGTTAGACAAGGCCTCGCCAGAAATAATTACCCATGTTTAGTGATCACTCCCAATGAATTCAACCGGATTTACCGCTGCAATATACTGACTTGGATCTAGCAGTTGCTCTGCGGCCATTTCTGCAACTTGGTAAATCGGTTCAAAGAAAATGCCCATTGCCATGGTAACAACCACTAAGACAGCAATCGGGAAGAGCATGCTCACAGGACCGCGAGCAGTTGGTGATACGGTGTAGGTATCTGGCGCGGGCTTCCAAAAGCCTTTGGCCCAGATTTTTGTCATTGAGAATGTGGTCAGCAGGCCAACTAATAGTGCAACGCCCACAATCCACAGGCTTTCGAGTTCTAGCCCAGCCCGCACAACGGCGAACTTTGCCCAGAACCCAGACAGCGGCGGAATACCTGCCAGCGCAAACGCAGACAGCGCAAACAGAATAGCCAGCAATGGATAATTTTTGTAGTACCCGCCAATTTTCTTGAGCGAGTCGGTGTCACCGAGATGTTCGATCACCCCACTAATCAAGAACAGATTGGCCTTCACAATGCTGTGATGCACCATGTAAATAATCGCGCCCGCTAAGCCCATGACCGAATACAAGCCTAGGCCCATCATCATGTAGCCAATTTGGCTAATACTGTGGAATGAAAGAATACGGCGAATTTCGTTTTGCGCAACTGCACCCAGCACCCCAAAGAACATCGTGAACCCGCTCATCACTAGCAAAACCGTGTGCGTGAATTCAATTTGATGAATAAAGATGAGCGTGAACATGCGCGTCAACGTGTAGATACCGACCTTGGTCAGCAGCCCCGCGAAGATGGCGCTAATCACTGGTGGTGGCGTGTGGTAAGACGCTGGCAGCCAGAAGTAAAGCGGGAACATGGCGGCCTTGATGCCAAAGGCCGTCATAAAGAGCATTGCTAGCGGGGTGACCATGCCTTGGTTGGCAACGTCTGGTAACGCGACGGCAATATCGGCCATGTTGAGCGTGCCAACCACGCTGTACAAGATCCCTAGCCCAATCAAAAAGATCATTGAAGAGATCAGGTTGATGGTCATGTATTTCAACGCGCCTTCAAGCTGATTGCGTTCGCCGCCCAGTGCCAGCAGTACGAAGGATGAAATCAACATCACTTCAAACCACACGTAGAGGTTGAACATATCACCGGTGACAAATGCGCCACAAATGCCCATTAGCAAGAAGCTTAGCAGTGGGAAATAGCCAAACGCGGCGCGGCCATCATCAATCGCACCAAAGCTATAAATAGCTACGGCTGAGCCGAGTAGTGCAGCCGTCATCACAAGGATTGCACTCATCAGGTCAACCACAATCGTAATGCCGATTGGTGCCACCCAATTCCCAGACTGCACAGCCTGAATGCCATCAGTTAGCACGGTGTTGAAAATCAGCACGCTAGCTACGAGCAACGCCAACATCGCCACCAGCGTGACCCAGCGTTGGATGTGCGGTTTAGACCAAAAGAATATGCCCAAAATGCCAGCGGCAAACGGGATCAGGATTGGAAGAAATAACATTTAGAGCAAATTGACTATTGAGACTATCTTAGTGTTCAAAGTCGGTTGTATTGAGCGTGTCAATATTGTCAGTTTGAAAGACAGAATAGACGCGCTTGATCAGGATGATGGCAAACGCTTGCACACCAAACCCAATCACAATTGCGGTAAGGATCAATGCTTGTGGCAGCGGATCAGCCGCGCCTGCATCTAACCCGTGATCACCGTGAATAATTGGCGGCACGCCGCGCGTAACCCGCCCCAAGGTAAAGATCATTAGGTTGACTGCATGCCCCAGCATGGCGATACCCAAAATGAGTTTCACAAAGCTGCGCCGCATAATCATGTAAACACCGGC
>JAHDBW010000166.1:2375-4907 GCA_020630175.1 Anaerolineales bacterium | reverse complement strand
GGAACTTCAATGCTGTACCACTGCGTGGTGAGGAACGGTTGCCCCATTAGCATGCTCAAAAGGCCGCTACCCAACATTAGCGTCAGGCCAATGGCCATATACAGGCGGCGGCTCATGCGCATGGCCGCGCGGGCTTGTTCTGCGCCATACGCAATTAGGTAAATTGCAAATGCCGCTGCAGCCACTAGGCCACCGATAAATCCGCCACCGGGTGCGTTATGCCCCCGAAATAGCACAAACACGCTGAACAAAATCATCAGCGGAAATAAGAAACGGGTTGCAGTTCTAAACAGGAGCGAAAACATCGTGTGCTTAGCTCTCCTTTTGTTTTGGCGTTAGTTTGGTCAGGGCATAAGCACCGAGCGCGGCAATCACCAGCACGGTGACTTCACCCATCGTATCCATCCCACGGAAGTCAACCAGAATAACGTTGACCACGTTGTGGCCCTTGGCTAACAGGTATGTATTTTCAGCAAAGAATGGCGAGAGGCGCGATTCTAACGGGAAGGCCGTTGCGGCGACAATCATTAGCGTCACAAGCAGCCCCAGAATACCGGCCACAATCGCATCGCGACGGTGTTCAAGTTTGGTCGAGACACCTGCAAAGCGCGGCAGTTTATAAATAGCCAACACTAGCAAAATGACAGAAAGCGTCTCAATCGAGAACTGCGTCATGGCTAAGTCAGGCGCGCCAAAGAGAATGTAGAAGATTGCAATCCCATAGCCAACCACGCCGATATTTGCAATCGACGCCATCCGCGAGGAGCTTGTTGCCGTTAGCACAGCGGCCATACAAATCATGACAGCTAGCCCAATTTCATAGTAGCGCGGTGCAAAACTGCCCGTCGCCCGTAAGATCAGACTTGATTCGCTATTGATAATCCCCAGCGTAAAGAAGGCAAACCCGGCCAGCGTTGTCCACAGCAGGTAATTGCGCAGATTGCCATTTTGGATAATGTGCGTAATATCGCCAGCGCGGTATGGCAAGGCTTTGATGCCTTTCTTATATAGGTTTTGCGGCCCAATTTTTGAGATGCTATCGAAGCCTTCAGCAATCGGCAGCAGCCGTTCACGCGCAAAGTACAGCGCTAACGCCCCCGCCACCGTCACAATACTCAGGTAAAGTGGCATTTTGAAGCCATGCCACAGTGCCAAGTGCACATGATGATCAGTCGTTGGGAAGAAGACGTGGTAAGCATCGTTCAGCAGGCCGGCGCCGTATAAATCTGGCAAAAGCCCAAAGATAATGCTCAACGCAGCGAGGGTTACAGGCCCAATCCACATCGTCCACGGCGTTTCATGTGGATGTTTGGGCGTATCGCCTTCAGGGCCAAAGAAGGTCTTGACGATAATGACCCAACCCGCAGCGCCCATCCCAATATTGGCTAACACCGCCGCCGCAGTGGTCAGCCAACTGTAGCTGTCCATATACAGCGTTGTCTCGTAAATCAGTTCTTTGGCAATAAACCCAAACAATGGCGGGATACCGCTCATTGAAAGCACGGTCACTACCGTGGCCACAAACGTAATCGGCATCGATTTACGTAGACCGCCTAGCAGCCTTACATCACGCGTGCCTGCTTCGTGGTCAATACCACCGGCCAACATAAAGAGCGCGCCTTTATATAAGGAGTGCACTAATAAGAAGGTGAGTGCGGTTTCAACGGCAAGTTCGGTTCCAATCCCTAGCAGCATGGTCAGTGTGCCAAGCGCTGAAATGGTGGAATACGCCAGAATTTTCTTGAGATCAAACTTCTGCCAAGACAGGTAACCACCCATCAGCATGGTAAACGCCCCAAACGTGGTCACAATGCCAACCCACATTGGCGTGCCGCTCAGCGCTGGGTGTAAACGGGCCAGTAAGTAAATACCGGCCTTCACCATTGTTGCACTGTGCAAATACGCAGACACTGGCGTTGGCGCTTGCATTGCGCCCGGCAGCCAGAAGTGGAACGGGAATTGGGCAGATTTTGTAAATGCCCCAGCCAAGACCAAAATCAACATCACCGGATACAGCGCGTGATTTTGAATAACATCAGCATGGTCAATTAGGGCTGAAAGCTGCGTGGTGCCAGCAATTTGCGCCAGCAAGATCAGACCCGCAAGTAGGGCTAAGCCACCAGCGCCCGTAATAAGCAACGCTTGTAAGGCCGCGTCACGGGCAGCTTCATATTTATGCTTGTAGCCAATTAGGAAGAAGGAACTGATTGACGTCAATTCCCAGAAGATAAACAGCAAAATAATATTGTCTGCCAAGACGACACCCAGCATCGCCGACATAAACAATAGTAGATATAAGTAGAACTTGCCGAGGTTTTTGTCACCGTGAAGGTAACCACCAGCGTAGAGCACAATGAATGTGCCGATCCCGCTTACCAACAACGCCATCAGCAGACTAAGGCCGTCTAAGCTGAAGTCGAAATTGATTCCTAAGGAAGGAACCCAGGTGCTGTGGAAGTGGAGCGCATGGTCAACAGCGCCCAATTGGGTCAGGAAATAGACTGTCAACCCAAGTGGGTATAACGCCAGAAT
>JAHDBW010000166.1:0-2275 GCA_020630175.1 Anaerolineales bacterium | reverse complement strand
TTTAGACAATCCATAACGCAAAAGGTCAAGTAAAATCTACGCCATGTTAGTTACACGCTTGGAAACCGCCGAACCGCTTTTAGACATTGAATGGGTTGTTGCCACGGAAACAGAGCTCGACCCACCGTATGATGTTTTTATTCATAACGATGATGTCACGAGTATGGACTTTGTCATTGCCGTCTTGCAGCAGGTTTTCAACTTAGACATGCCAGATGCACTATCGGTCATGCTTGTCGCTCATAATAACGGTGAGGCCAAGGTGGCGACACTCCCGTTGGAAGACGCCAAATATAAGGTTGGCCAAGCACACTCGTTAGCACGCCAAGTGCAATACCCACTGCGCTTTACCATCGAACCCGCACAATAACGCACTTTTTATGACCCGTACCATCACCGATATTCGCACCACGCCGTTCAAATTGCCAATGCACGGCACACTCCGCTGGGGTGCCCACAGCGCATTGAGCGAAGCCCATCACGTCTTAGTAGAAGTCCAATTAAGCGATGGCGCTGTCGGACAAGCCGAGGCTTTGCCCCGCCCCACCATTTACGGGGAAACGGTCAACAGCATTTGCGATGTCATCAAGAATGAACTGTTACCGCGTGTCAAAGGCCAACCGGCCGCCTTTGAATATGTGCTACCGCTCTTGCACCAAGTCAAAAATAATCAGACGGCCAAAGGGGCCATTGATATGGCGCTGCATGACGCGGTTGCCCAGTCAGATGGCGTGACGCTCGCTGAACATTTAGGTGCCACGCGTGACAAGGTCAAAGTGAGCTATATTCTGGGCATTGGTGAAAATGATGAAGTGTTAGCGGAAGCGCAAAAGGTGTATGACCAAGGCGTGCGCGTGCTCAAGGTAAAAGTTGGGCGCGATTGGGCATTGGATATTGAACGCATTCAGCTACTCACCCAAATCGCCCCAGATTTACAGCTATATGCCGATGCCAACGAAACCATGCAAATGCACAACGCCGCTAATCGGCTAGAGCACTTACATGAGTTAGGGGTGCTGTACTGCGAAGAACCGCTGCCGGTTGAGCAGGTGCTACAACGCTCGGCGCTGCAAATGGGGCAGCACCTGCCAATTATTGGTGACGATTCTTGTTTCTCTTTACGTGACATGAACCGTGAACTGGCGCTAGACACGTTCGATATTCTCAACATCAAATGCGCACGCACCGGCTTTACTGAAAGCCAAGTCATGCTAGAAACCGCCATCGCGCATGGCAAAACGATTATGGTTGGCTCTCAGGCCAGCTCTAAATTGGGCATGAGTCGGCACGCGGCGTTTGCGGCGAAGGCCGATGTCACGCACCCGTCTGAACTGAGCTTCTATCTAAAGATGAAAGAAGACATTGTAGAGCAGCAAATCCCCATCAAAGACGGCTGGCTTCACTTGGCAGACGTGGCGCAGGTGCGGGTTACCTAGCCAAGCCAGCAGCTAGATCCATCTGCTGATGCAAACATTTTTTGAATGGCTCATCACGCCTTATGCACTGGCATTGCTGTGTGTGAGCGCTGCAGCAATTGCTAATCGAAAACAGGGGTGGCCACGGCGTTTTACGCTGTTGGCGGTGCTATTTCTATATGCCGGTGGGCATCCGCAACTCAATGGGCAACTGGCAAAATACCTAGAGTGGCAATATTTGCCACAGCCAATCGAAGCGATTGAAAAAGCTGATGTGATCTTGCCTTTAGGTGGCGGGGCTGACTTAGCGCTGTGGCCTAATCCGCATGTGCAGGTCAACAGCCATAGTAACCGTTACATCTACGCCGGACTGTTGTATCAGGCGGGCAAAGCAGAGCATATTCTAGTGTCTGGCCGTGCCAATGAGTTGGCCGCTGCTACTGAAATTCTGCTGTGGATGGGGGTGCCGCCTGCGGCAATTTTGCAGGGTAATGCCGTTCAAGACACGCATGGCGAGGCAATTGAAGTTGCCCGCTTGCAAAACACATTAGCATTTGAAACCATCATTTTAGTGACCTCGGCACGGCATATGCCCCGCGCTGTGGCAACATTTACCAAGCAAGGCGTCACCGTCACGCCCGCCCCAACCGTGTTTGACATCGTCGACTGCACCGTAACCGACCGCTGCAATTCTGCTGCTAGATGGGATGACTGGTTATTACCTGACGCGGGCAGCCTCCAACGCGTGGGGCAGACGTTACGCGAATACGCCGCGTGGAGTTACTATTGGCTACGCGGCTGGGTTTAGCCAACTGCCAACTGCCAACTGCCAACTGCCAACTGCCAACTGCCAACTGCCA
>JAHDBW010000165.1 GCA_020630175.1 Anaerolineales bacterium | reverse complement strand
CGCTCCCCCCACTTCAAACCGGTGCAGCAGCTTGGCTTGGCCCAGAAATGGATCAACGCCAAGACGAATGGCTCATGCAATTTTCAGCCACTGAAATTGCAGAAATCGAAGCCGCCGCAGACCCCTTAGTTTCCGCTGAAGCCAATATTGGCGCAATCAAGAAAGAAGACTTTCCGCTCCCCACGCTAGGCAAAAAGCTCGCGGCGTTACAAACTGAGTTGATCAAAGGCCGCGGATTTGCTTTATTACGCGGCCTGCCCGTCGCCAACTATTCAGAACGTAAGGCATTCACAATCTTTCAAGGGATTGGCAGCCATCTAGGGAATGCGCGCTCGCAAAATGCCAAGGGGCACATCCTAGGCCATGTTCGCAACCTAGGCTTAGACAGCACTGATCCTAAAGTGCGCGTGTATCAGACCAAAGAGCGCCAAACCTTTCACACCGACTCTTGTGACGTTGTCGGGTTGATGTGCCTAAACCCGGCTAAGTCCGGTGGCAAATCTTTGTTAGTGAGTGCGGAAACCGTATTCAATGAGCTCCGCAAACGCCGCCCAGACTTACTGGAACTCTTATTACAGCCGATTGCTACAGACCGGCGCGGCGAAGTGCCTGAAGGCATGTTGCCTTACTTGCTAATCCCAGTATTGAGCTGGCACGCAGGCCAGATTACACCGTTTTATCAGCGGCAATATATCGATTCCGCGCAGCGCTTTGCAGATGCCCCGCGCTTAACGCCTGCGCACGTTGAAGCACTGGACTTGTTTGATGAATTAACCAACGATCCCACGCTTAACATTTCAATGATGCTACAGCGTGGCGACATGCAGTTTGTCTATAACCATTCCATGTTGCACGACCGCACCGGTTTTGAAGATTTTGAAGATCTAGACAAGCGCCGCCATCTACTACGCCTCTGGCTATCTATTCCAGGAGATCGCGAATTACCGGCGGTGTTTGCCACGCGTTACGGGTCCATCGAAGTGGGCAATCGGGGCGGGATTATGGTGCCCGGCACCGAGCTATGCGTGCCTTGGACAGCAGACATTTTGAATAACGCATAAACACTGTCGCAAATTGTCCACACATTCGTGAGAAGCTACATTTCATAAAAAGGGATTGTCGATCAAAATAAGATTGATAATCCCTTTTTTGAATTCAACCACAAGCCATCCATCAACACTTATGTCTGAAAAACGAAAACGCCGTGGTAAACGTGCAAAATCAACCATTAGTTGGATCAACACGCCTTTTCAACAGCTAAAGAATCCAAAGCCCCCCACTGAGTGGTGTTCGCCAGCCGAGCTAGACATTCTGCATGATGGATCGATGGAAATTTTGGAAAACACCGGCATTGATTTTATGGATCCCGCCGCGCTTGCCCTATGGGAAAAAGCAGGTGCAAAAGTTGATCACAGCGCCCAACACGTTTGGATTGATCGCGGCCTATTGCTAGAGCTAGTCGCCAAAGCCCCGAGCGAATTTACTTGGCATGCGCGTAACCCGGCCTACAACATCGTGGTAGGTGGCAACAACATCAACATCACGCCAAATTCTGGGATGCCCTACGTGTCAGACCTAGACAATGGCCGCCGCACCAGCACGCTGGCAGATTTCACCAACTTTGTGAAACTAGCGCATAGTGTGCCGTTGTTTCATATGACTGGCGGCCCCTTCTGTGAGCCGCAGGATGTGCGTAACTCACTACGGCATTTGCATCGCAACCAGACCATGGTCTTGAACACAGACCGCTGTATTCGCGATGTAGCGCACGGCCCAATCATCACCACCGACGTGATAAAGATGATGCAAATAGTGTTTGGCAAAGACCTGCCGGGCGCAGTAACAGGCGGCGTGATCAATGTAAACAGTCCGCTGCGCTTTGATCAACGCATGCTGGGTGGCTTGATGACAAATGCCAAGTATGGGCAAGTCTCCCTGATTACGCCATTCATCATGGCTGGTGCGATGAGCCCCGTTTCAATTGCCTCCGCCCTTGCGCAGCAAAATGCAGAAGCGCTGGCAGGCATTGCCTTGGCACAGCTCGTCAAGCCCGGCTCCCCGGTCATCTATGGTGGCTTTACCCAAAACGTTGATATGCGCTCAGGAAGTCCGGCATTTGGTGGCCCTGAAGGCGCTTGGGCATTGCTTGTTGGTGCACAACTGGCACGGCGCTATGGCGTCCCTTATCGCGCGAGTGGCAGCCTAACCAATTCAAAAACGCCCGACGCACAAGCCGCTTACGAAACCATGTGGACAATGTGGCCCGCAATTATGGCGCACACAAACTTTATTGCCCACGGCGTTGGCTGGTTAGAGGCTGGGCTAGTCGCCTCGTTTGAGAAGTTCATCATCGATCTAGAGAACGTGGCAATGTTTACGCATTACCTCAAAGGTTTCAAAATAGATCGTGAAAGTTTGGTGTTGGATGAAATTCACAACGTAGGGTCTGGCGGCCATCACTTTGGCACCGACCATACCATGGCCAATTATGACAATACGTTCTATGAACCCGTGCTGAGCGACCGTTTAGGCTATGAACCGTGGGTCGCTAACGGCAGTGAAGATGCGCTAGTGCGTGCAAATAAAATTTGGAAGCAATTGCTCAAATCGCATGAGCGGCCAGCGCTTGATATTGCAATTGAAGAAGAGTTAGCTGACTTCGTCACTCGGCGTGAGCGCGAGTTAGAGGGGATTGACCTGTACGGATAACTACGCCACTTCAGCGACAACGTTCGCCATATATTCATAAGGCCGTGGAAACGCAGCCGACAGGTACCGTTCACCAAACTGTAGCGGGTTATAGTGCGTTTTCAGCGTAAAGCCACGCTGCGTGAGAAATGGCGTGATTGTGTCTTCAGTCAGGCCAAATGTAAACGGTTCGCCAACAGAGCGCACGTAGTTAGCCCCCTCTTCGGCACCATACCGACTGTAATCACCGGCTAGAACTTCTGAATACAGATAGTCAAACGCAATAATACTTTGCGAGGCGCTATTTTCCTTAACAAACTTCAACGTGGCAGTCACAGCCGCTGCAGAGATGTAATAGGTAACGCCTTCCCAAATAAATAGTGTTTTCGCGGCTGGGTCATAACTTGTCATTGAAAACGCATCAGATAGCGACTCGGTATTGAAATCAATGGCCACGTAGGCTAAATTATCCGGCACCGTCACATTGGCAAACCCTAGATATTTACGCTTAGCCTGTTGGGATGTGGGGGCATCCACCTCATAAACCCGCAAGTCTGCATCCGCTAACAATCGATACGCACGCGTGTCATAACCAGCCCCAAGAATTACTACCTGCGCAAAATCCTGTTCAATAACCGCCAAAGTGACTTGATCTAAATGCGCAGTCCGCGCACTTAAATAGGCATATGTGGGACTAACTTCCGCAATGCGCTGTGCGCGTTGCAGCGGATCTTTTATTGCGATTTGTAACTGTGGACTTAGCAACGTTGGTGCGATGTAGTCATTGGCTTCTGGGGGACCAACCTCCAAATACCCTAACGCGCGTTGATAGCAGGTAAGCTTGGCCGTATTAGAACTTTTCGTTTGGATGCGGGTCATAAATTATTGGGCATCACACACAAGGCGAAATCCCATATGTCCGGTGGAGCTATCTGGCGTATTGCTGGTGCGCGCCCCGACCCGATAGCGATTGCAATATGACTTGTGACACAGATATGAGCCACCTTTCATTACTTTTTGTTGACCCATTTCAGGGCCTTGCGGATTGACCTTGACAGCCGTTTGATGAAAATCAGGACTAAACCAGTCTGAGCACCATTCCCAGACATTGCCAGAAACGTTATACAGCCCAAATTCATTGGGCAAGTAAGTCGTAACCGGGCACGTGCCGATGTACCCATCTGCGCCGCTATTCTTTTTGGGGAATTGGCCCTGCCAAATATTGCAGCGATAGTCACCGTCTACGCGCAACGTATCACCCCAAGGGTAACGCGCCTGCTGTAGACCGCCACGCGCTGCATATTCCCATTCAGCCTCTGTAGGCAAACGCTTGCCAATCCAATTGGCGTAGGCAATAGCATCATTCCAAGACACATGCACCACGGGGTGGTCTTGTCGATCTTTGATGTTAGAGCGTGGGCCCTCGGGTGCAAACCATGTGGCATTGAAGACCTGTCGCCACCACGGCGCATCCGGAACAGCCTGCGTTGGTGGATGATCAGTAGGCAAAAACAGATGGAACACAAAAGACCAACCAAATGTCTCTGCCTCTGTGACGTAGTTTGTTGCCGTTACAAATTCAGCAAAAGCGGCATTTGTAACCGTGGTGATATCGATCCAAAACGGATTGAGTGTAACCTCACGAACGGGTCCTTCACCGTCATCTGGAAATGCATTCTTGCTTTCGTTGCCCATCAAAAACGCGCCACCTGCAAGCTTTACCATTCCAGTTGGGTCAACTGCGGTGGTACTTTTCGCAACTTTAGTCGTATTAGATTTTTTAGCCCGTGAAGGACCACAACAGGAAGCTGTCACTGCAATTAAGCGGACCAGTCGCGATTATCAACCATGCCCGGTGCATCGGCATCAAGTTCCGCAACAAACTCCACCGCATCAACGCTGACGCGTGCAACAGCGGTAATAGCTTGCTTCAAACCACCTGCAAGTGCATCACTAGCGCTAGCTGTTTCAGCCAACACGGCGCGGATTGTAAGCTGATCCCGGCTATTTTCTTGCGTCACAACGCCTTGCACCTTGGCAATCCCAGGCACCTGCTGCGCTGCAAAATTCACCTGATTTGGATGCACAAACATCCCTCTGACCTTCACAGCATCGCCCGTGCGCCCCACTAGGATAAGTGCGCGTTCGGCTTGTTGTGATGCCCCCGGATTAGGGTCCATATTCACGGCCAAGTCGCCTAGCCCAATCCGAATCAGCGGATAGATCTCATCAAAATTTGTGACGACTACTTCGCCGGCCATCCCAGACGCTACGTCCGCACCGCTATCTGGATCAACCACTTGCACAACGGGCATGTCCAGCAGTTGCATTGCCATGCCACCATCTAAGTTGATCCCGATAAATCCCATCTCAGCAGTTGCATAAGCGTTGCAAATCACTTCAATGCCATTGTCAACAAACAATTGACGGGTCGGTGCAAACAGTGGTTCTGCGGTTGTTAGCGCACGCTTAATGTTGAAGTGCGTTTTGAAATCAAGCCCCATTTCATTGGCTTTATTGATCAAAATAGCCAAAAAGCTAGGCGTACCCGTATACGCCGTAACGCCAATGTCTTTCATGACTTTTAGCTGTAATTCGCTATTGCCAATGCCGCCAGGGAAGACCGTACAGCCAATTGATGTGAGCGCTTGATCTAGCAACATGCCCGCTGGCACAAGGTGATACGACATACTATTGAGCACGACATCGTCGGCACTAAAGCCAGCGGCTCGGTAAGCCGCGGCGGCACTTTCGCGCATTTCAGGCGCATCATGTCCGGCAGGTTCATAAATTGGGCCCGGCGACATAAAAATATGCGTTACAGCCGACATAGGTGCCGCTAGCATGCCGCCAAACGGTGGATCTGCTTGTTGACGCGCAATAATTCCATCTTTTGAAAAGACAGGCAATTTTGAGAGGTCTGCCCGATTTTGAATATCAGCCGGTGTTAGGCCAGCCGCATCCATGCGTGCCCGGAACGGGCTTGCGTTTTCATAAGCATGCTTAATGTGTGCAGCGATTTTTGTATCAATAGAAGCCATATTGTTAGTCATAAGAATTGTTGTATTTCAAAGAATAGCCCAGTGGTTAGCCCAACCAACGTTTACGGCGTTTGTAGTGTTTTACATCACGGTAGCTTTTGCGTTCACCAACCGAAGATAGTCCAAGATAAAACTCACGGATATCCGCGTTCTTGGCTAAATCAGCGGCAGTGCCATCAAGCACAATGCGGCCATTTTCCATAACGTAGGCATGTTGTGCCGTCTTCAATGCGATATTGGCATTCTGTTCAACCACTAGTAACGAGACGCCAGATTCTTCATTGATGCGCCGAATAATATCAAAAATCTGTTGCACAAGCAGTGGCGCTAGGCCAAGCGACGGCTCATCAAGTAGCATAAGGCGCGGTTTCGCCATCAGGGCACGCCCAATGACAACCATTTGCTGCTCACCACCAGACAAATAGCCACTTGTGCGATTTCGAAAGTTCTTGAGCTGCGGGAAATAGGTATAAACCATATCCAGCGTGTCGCGGATTGCTGCGTTACCATCAGTCCGTGAAACAGACCCAGTCATGAGGTTTTCTTCTACGGTCAAGTGTTCAAACAGCGGGCGGCCTTCCAGCACCTGCACAATGCCCATGCGCACAATTTCATCAGCCGGCAATTTATCAATCCGCACGCCATCAAATTCAATCGACCCACGCGTTACTGCCCCATCTTGAGACAGTAATAAGCCAGAGATTGCCTTCAATGTTGTGGATTTGCCAGCGCCATTTGCCCCAAGCAGAGACACCACTTGACCTTTGCCAACTTCTAATGAAATCCCGCGTAAGACCAAGATCACATCACTATAGACGACTTCAATATTGTTGAGTTTCAGCATTTTTCATTTATCCACAAATAACACGAATGACCACGAAGTTTAGCGACGCACACATTCGTGACATTAATGGATCTAAGAAAATTGCGCAGCGGACACAATAGCCCGCTGCGCAATTTGGATTGCAGTAACGCTTAGTTACCTGGTCGTAAGTCTGGCAATTCGGTGAAGTCCTGAATTACTGTGTAATCCATTGACTCGCCATTCCATTGCCATTGGCGGATTTGCGCCATGTTTGGTGCGCGATTACCGTCTTCAACGTTGAATTCGTACAATCCAGCAGCGCTGACTGTACCCATGTCTTTCAGGGCGTTGAAGAATGTTTCACCACTCAAGTTTTCATAACCATCTGTGTTGATGGCGTGTTGAATGATGTCAGATAGAGCAAAGACTTGACCGTAGCTGAGGAGATAGCCAGTGCCCATATCGGTCGCTGGGTAACCACCAGCTTCAAATGAGGCTAAGGCTTGTTGTACGCCGGCAGCATCGGTGTCGTTATACCAAAGTGATGGCACTACGCCGTAGAAGCCATTTGCAATTTGCGCATTTTCGCCCAAGATGTTCAATACATCTTGATTGAAGGCCCAGTTCACACCACCAACAACTACGCTGTCCCAAACACCACCACCGCGCAGTGTGCCAATGACTTGCGCAACCCCGAAGGATAAGTTTTGTGACCAAATCACATTTGCGCCATTGACCATCAGGTTCTGGACAGAGCCACTGACATCAGCAGCTGGATCAATCGGTTGTTCTTCAAGTGGCAATACGGTGATACCAAGTGATTCGGCATACGCTAGTGATTCTGGAGTAGTCGCTCCTGCACCGAACGAATTCGCCCAGCCAATTACGCCAACAACAATTTCATCACCCGCACCTTCTGGCTTGATATCGTCCCAGTTTTCACTCAAGAATTTTAGGAAGCCACCAAATTGGTCAGGGTAAATTGGCCCTGCGCCGACAGTCCAACCATCAGCAGGGTCATAGAATGCACCAGCGTTCAAGCCAGCAGCAATGTTCACGATTTGATCTTCAGCAACGCGATCTTTCAACGCAACCGTTGCACCAGAGCCATAAGTCATTACAAACATTGGCTTAGGATCAGCTTCACGATATTGTTCGTAAACGGCCACTTCTTGTTCAGGTGCATATTGCGTGTCTTCTAGACGAACTTCGATTTCTGCACCACAGATACCACCGGATTCATTCACCAAAGCAACCGCATCGGTCACACCGTTGATGAACCCGTCACCAAGTAGGGTTGCCAATGGGCCAGTCAAGCCAGCTTGTTGATAGAACGTAATTGTTTCACCTGATAGGTCTTCGGTACATTCACCAACAGAGTTATAGCCAGACCCAGCTGCCATCATCGCATCGTCTGCAGCAGCGTTGTCACTCATCATGTGGCCTTGAACAGCT